>JAADIO010000016.1 GCA_013151235.1 Deltaproteobacteria bacterium
AAGAGTTCGGGGCATTGTTGTGCCTCATCGAGGATGAAATGCCTTTGCAATCTGTTGAGGGCATCCTGAGGATCCTGGGAAACCCGCGCCAGATCGGACGGCTTTTCCAGATCCAGGTATTCCCAGCCGGTCAGGGCGGACCTGATGAAGGTGGTCTTGCCGCATTGCCGCGGTCCGAGGACACAGACGATGGGAAAGGTTTTCAACAACCGACGCAGACGTCCTGTGAAGTGCCGCTCAATCATATATGCATTATAGAATTGAAATTTCTAATTTGCAACCATTTATTTGGTGCCCCGACACAGCGGAAGCGGAGCTCCCCTATCTCTCCGGGAACCCTTGAATAATACTTCTCTTTTCGTAACTACACAGGTCACCTCTCTTTTTCCGCATGACTGCGTTATTGCGGTGCTCAAATCCTCGACGTATGAAAAATACGCCTCCGGTTTTGCGCTCCTTACGCCTTGTCCTGCGGAGAAATAGAAGCAACCTGAGCAGTTACCTCTTTTCAAGATTCCAATCTTCTCCTTGAAAATCGGGAAGGGTTCCGATATGTTCTGCAATATCATCCGTCAATCCCGTGAATAATCCGTACGTCGGAGACCGGTTCATGCCGAAGTCTGAAACCCTCTACCTGATCGACGGGAGTTCCTACATCTACCGCGCTTTCTACGCCATCCGGAATCTCTCCAATTCGCAGGGAATGCCGACGAACGCCGTCTACGGCTTTACCCGGATGCTGATGAAGGTGATTGCCGAGAAGAAGCCCGACTATGTAGCCGTTGCCTTTGATGCGAAGGGCCCCACCTTTCGACACGAGTTCTATCCCGAGTACAAGGCGAACCGCCCGACCATGCCCGAAGAGCTGCAACCCCAGATCCCTTATATCAAAAGGATGGTGGAAGGGTTTGCCATCCCTTCCATCGAGCGGGAGGGGGTCGAGGCCGATGATCTCCTGGGAACCCTGGCCCGGATCGGAGAGGAAAAGGGACTGGAGGTGGTTCTCGTCTCCGGGGACAAAGACCTCCTCCAGCTGGTCACCCCGAAGGTCCGTGTCTACGATACGATGAAGGAAAAGGTCTTCCGTGAGGAGGAAGTAAAGGAAAAGTTCGGTGTGGAGCCTGCCCGGGTGATCGAGGTGATGGCCCTCATGGGGGATTCCTCGGACAATGTGCCGGGAATCCCGGGGGTCGGGCCGAAAACGGCGGTCAAGTTGATTCAACAATATCACGACGTGGAGGGAGTCCTGGCGGAGGCCGGATCGATCCGGGGGAAGATGGGGGAGAAGATCCGGGAGAATGCGGAATTGGCCCGGATCAGCCGGAAACTGGTCACCATCGACACCGCTCTGCCCGTCGATCTTGACCTCAATGCCTTCCGTTATACCGAACCGAAATTAGAAGATCTCATGGACCTCCTTCGCGAGCTGGAATTTACAACGCTCCTGCAGGAATTTTCCGGAGGGGGCAAGAGGAAGCAGAAGGAGTACCGGACGATCCTCGACCGGAAGGACCTCGACACCTTCCTGGCCCGCATCCGAAAGGAGAAGGAGGTCTCCTTTGATCTGGAAACGACGGCGCTTGATCCGATGCGGGCGAAGATCGTCGGGGTCTCATTCTCCGTACAGGAGGATGAGGGGGTCTATGTTCCGGTGGCCCATACCGTTGACGCACCACAACAACTTTCCCTGCAGGAGGTTCTGGAGACGCTGGCTCCTCTCCTGACCGATCCTTCCATCCGGAAGATCGGGCAGAACATCAAGTATGACCTGCTGGTCCTGGCAAATGCCGGGGTGGAGCTTTCCGGGATCTATTTCGACACCATGGTTGCCTCCTACCTGATCAACCCCTCCCGGACGACGCACAATCTGAACGATCTCGCCCTGACCTATCTTAATCACAAGATGATTACCTATAAAGAAGTGACCGGTACGGGAAAGAAGGCGATCGGTTTTGCCGAGGTCCCGGTCGAGCAGGCGACGGACTATGCCGCGGAGGACGCCGAGATCACCTACACCCTTTATCAGCGGCTGGAGCCGATGCTTTCCGAGAACAATCTTGAAACCCTCTTTCACGAGATCGAAATGCCGCTGATTCCCGTCCTGGCAAGGATGGAGCGGGCCGGGGTGAAGGTGGACGCCGATTTTTTGGCCTCCATGTCCGGTGAGATCCGAACGGATCTCGACCGCCTGATTACGAAGATCTATGATTTGGCCGGTGAGGAGTTCAACATCAACTCCACACAGCAGCTTGCCCGGATTCTCTTCGAAAAACAAGGGATCAAACCGATCAAGAAAACCAAGACCGGGTATTCGACCAACATGGAGGTCCTGCAACAGCTTGCCGGGGAACATGAACTGCCCCGAGAGATCCTGGAGTACCGATCCCTGGCCAAGTTGAAATCGACCTATATCGATGCACTGCCCAGGCTGATTCATCCCGAAACGGGCCGGGTCCATACCTCCTTCAACCAGACGGTGACGGCTACCGGGCGGCTTTCCAGCTCAGATCCGAATCTTCAGAACATCCCGATCCGGACCCCGCTCGGGAAAAAGATCCGGGAGGCCTTTGTCGCAGAGCCGGGGCATATGCTCGTCTCCGCCGACTACTCGCAGGTGGAGCTTCGGATCCTGGCCCATCTCTCGGGAGATCCGACCCTGATCGACGCCTTTCAAAAGAACGAGGATATCCATACAAGGACGGCGGCGGAGATCTTTGACCTTCCGCCGGAACGCGTAACGGAAGAGATGCGCCGGGATGCCAAGACGGTCAACTTCGGGATCATCTACGGTATGGGGCGGTACGGACTTTCCCGGCAGTTGGAGATCCCTGTCTACGAGGCGGAGCGATATATTGAAAGTTATTTTGCCCGTTATCCCGGTGTCAAGGCCTACCAGGACCGATTACTGGAAGAGGCCCGGAAGACCGGTTACGTGACCACTCTCATGAACCGCCGCCGGCCCATTCCGGAACTGGCCGGATCGAACAAAAACCGTATCGCCATGGGAGAACGGACGGCGATCAATACGCCGATCCAGGGGAGTGCCGCCGACATCATCAAGGTGGCCATGATCCGGATCGATGAAACCCTCCGGCGGGAGAAGATGCAGGCAAGAATGATCCTCCAGATCCATGATGAACTGATTCTCGAGGTTCCCGAAAACGAACTGGATCGGGCCGGAACCATGCTACGGGAGGGGATGGAGGGGGTGGTTAACCTGAAGGTGCCGCTGCGGGTCGATCTGGGGGTGGGGAAAAACTGGCGCGACGCACATTGACATTTGCCGGAAAATCTGAAAGAATATTTATTTCCGGAAAGATTTCCCCGGCCCACAATCTGGAGCCGGGATTTTCTGTTACAGGAGGGATAGGTGAGAGGAACAACGATTTTGTCGGTCCGAAAGGACGGTCGGGTGGCGCTGGCCGGAGACGGACAGGTGACCGTGGGAAACACCATCCTTAAACAGAGGGCGAAAAAGATCCGGCGGCTCTACAAGGACCGGGTTCTCGTCGGCTTTGCCGGGGCCACGGCCGATGCCTTTACCCTTTTTGAAAAGTTTGAGGCCAAGCTCGATCAGTATAGCGGGAACCTGACCCGCTCCGCCGTGGAGCTGGCCAAGGACTGGCGAACGGACCGTATCCTGCGAAAGTTGGAGGCGATGATGATTGCCGTCGACCGGGATCATTCCTTTATCCTCTCCGGCAACGGTGACGTGGTGGAGCCCGATGACGGGATCGTGGCCATCGGTTCCGGCGGTGCTTACGCCCAGGCGGCGGCGAGGGCCCTGGTGCGGCACACCGAACTCACGGTGTCGGAGATCGTGAAGGAGGGGATGACCATCGCCGCGGGCATCTGTATTTATACCAATGAAGAGATTACCGTAGAGGAACTCTGATGGCTTCGTAAAAAGTTCGTCTGCTGCGTTTATCAGGTTTTGCTTTCATTGCGACGTACAAAAAAGTACGTCTCACTCATCAAAACCTTCGCGCCTTGCATCCGCAACTTTTTACTTTGCCGTCTCATATGTAGACTTCTTGTGACACCATTAACCTTGGGGACAGGAAACAGAGGAAGGTGAAGAAAATATGTCGGAATTGACCCCCAGGCAGATTGTTGCCGAGTTGGATAAATATATTATCGGGCAGGCGGATGCGAAGCGGGCCGTGGCGATCGCCATCCGGGACCGGTGGCGAAGGCTCCAGCTTCCCGAAGAGCTGCGGGAGGAGGTCCTCCCCAAGAACATTATCATGATCGGTCCCACCGGTGTCGGAAAGACGGAGATCTCCCGCCGCCTCGCGACACTCACGAAGGCGCCCTTCATCAAGGTGGAGGCCTCGAAATATACCGAGGTCGGCTATGTGGGACGTGACGTCGAATCGATGATCCGGGACCTGACGGAGATCGCCGTCAACATGGTCCGCTCGGAGATGGCCGAGACGGTACGGGAGCAGGCCGTCCGGAACACGGAGGAAAAAATCCTCGATCTCCTGCTTCCCCCCCTGCAGCGCTCCGGCGCCACTTCGGACGGCCGGATCGAGGTGACGGGGGATATGAACGAAGAGGAGCAGCAGGGAAAGACCCGGGAGAAACTGCGGGAGAAATTGCGGGCAGGCAAGCTCGACAGCCGGATGGTCGATATCGAGCAGAGCGAGTCCGCCGGATCCCCGATGGTGGAGATTTTTACCGGTTCCGGAATGGAAGAGTTCAACATCAAGGATATGCTCGGCAATTTTTTCCCTAAGCGGAAGAAGCAGCGCCGGACCACCATTGCCGAGGCCCGCCGGATTCTCGAAGAGGAAGAGGCCCAGCGTCTCGTGGATATGGAAAAGGTGAAAGAGGAGGCCCTCCGGCGGGTTGAGAATTCGGGGATGGTTTTCATCGACGAGATCGACAAGGTGGCCGGCCGCGAGGGGAGCGGTGCCGCCGGTCCTTCGGTTTCACGGGAAGGGGTACAGCGGGATATTCTCCCCATCGTGGAAGGTTCCACGGTAACGACCAAGTACGGGATGGTCCGAACCGATCATATTCTCTTTATCTCCGCCGGGGCCTTCCATGTGGCAAAACCGTCGGACCTGATCCCGGAGTTGCAGGGGCGCTTTCCGATCCGGGTGGAACTGAAGTCCCTCGGCAAAGAGGAATTTATCCGGATCCTGACGGAGCCGAAAAACGCACTCATCAAACAGTACCGGGCAATGCTCAAAACGGAAGGGTTTGATCTGACCTTTTCCGACGATGCCATTGAGGAGATTGCAAAGGTGGCGACGGAGGTCAATGAGCGCTCCGAAAATATCGGTGCACGCAGACTCTATACCATTATCGAACGGCTCCTTTCGGACATCTCTTTTGACGCCCCCGATACCGACCCGAAGGAGGCGGTCATCGACCGAGCCTATGTGCAGCAGGGGCTCAAGGAAATCGTTGGGGACGAGGATCTTTCAAAGTACATCCTGTAGGATCCAAGGGGTCAGGTGGAACCTCACAGACTATTCATCAGAGAGTAAAGGCAATGGAAAAACTCCTTCGGACGGCGGAAGTCCTCATTGAGGCGCTTCCCTATATCCGGAATTTTCAAGGGAAGACCATCGTTATCAAATACGGCGGTAACGCCATGGTCGACGAGGAGCTGAAACGGAACTTCGCCCTTGATGTCATCCTCATGAAATCGGTGGGGATCAACCCGGTGATCGTTCATGGAGGCGGCCCCCAGATCGGGCGGACCATGGAACGGATGGGAAAGATCCCCCGCTTCGTCAACGGCCAACGGGTGACCGATGAAGAGACCATGGATATCGTTCAGATGGTCCTCGGCGGCAAGGTCAACAAGGAGATTGTCTCCCTGATCAACAACAACGGCGGCACGGCTGTGGGCCTCACCGGGAAAGACGGGAAGATGATCCGGGCGAAGAAGCTTGTGGTCACCACACCCTCGCCGGAAACGGGAGCGCCCGAAATCATCGATCTCGGCAAGGTCGGCGAGGTAGAATCGATTGATCCGTCGATTCTCCATGTCATCACCGCGTCGGGCAGCATCCCCGTCATTGCCCCGGTGGGCGAAGGAGAAGGTGGCGACTCCTACAACATCAATGCCGATCTTGTTACCGGGAGCCTGGCCGCCGCCCTGGCCGCGGAAAAACTGATTCTCCTGACCGATGTGGAAGGGATTCGGGACGCCTCGGGTATGCTGGTGCCGACGGCGACGAAAAAGAATGTGGAGCAGATGAAGCAGGAGAAGGTGATTACCTCGGGGATGCTGCCCAAGGTGGAGGCCTGTTTTGAGGCCCTTGCCGGAGGCGTGAAGAAGACCCATATTATTGATGGCCGGATCCGGCACGCCGTGCTTTTAGAGGTCTTTACCAAAGGCGGTGTGGGGACGGAGATTGTTGCCGAATGAAGGAGGAGGCGGGATGGCCTCAGTCCGGGATGATGTCATGAAAATCACGGAAAAATATATTATGGAGACCTACGGCCGTTACCCGGTGACGCTGGTCCGGGGAGAGGGGTGCCGCGTCTGGGACAGTAATGACCGGGAATACATCGATTTTCTCTCCGGTCTGGCCGTCAACAGCCTCGGCCATTGCCACCCGGCCGTTGTGTCGGCGATCCGGGAACAGGCGGGACAGTTGATCCATGTCTCCAATCTCTACCACATTGCGCCCCAGGCGGAGCTGGCGAAGCTGCTTGTGGATCACTCCTTCGCGGGCAAGGCTTTTTTCGCCAATAGTGGCGCTGAAGCGAATGAAGCGGCGATCAAGCTGGCCCGAAAACATGCCAAAGACCGGGGGGAGCCCGACCGGTGTGAGATTGTCTCCATGATCCAGTCCTTCCACGGACGAACCCTGGCGACGGTGACGGCGACCGGGCAGAAGAAGTTTCATCAAGGATTTGAACCGCTGGTGCCGGGTTTTCACTATGTTTCCTTTAATGATATTTCCGCTGTCGAAGCGGTTGTAACGGAGAAAACCTGTGCCGTCCTGGTGGAGCCGGTCCAGGGAGAGGGGGGAATCCATATTGCGGCGGAAGGATATCTGCCGGCCCTGAAAAAGCTCTGCCGCGACCGGGGAGCGCTGCTCATCTTCGATGAGGTACAGTGCGGCATGGGACGGACGGGCAAGTTGTTCGCATACGAACATTTCGATTCCGCCCCCGACATCATGACCCTGGCCAAGGCCCTGGGCGGCGGCGTCCCCATCGGAGCGATGCTGGCAACGGACGAAGTTGCCGGGAGTTTCGTCCCCGGAACCCACGCCTCGACCTTCGGCGGGAATCCCTTGTCCTGTGCGGCCGGTGCAGCCGTGATGAAGACGCTGCTCTCTCCCGGGTTTCTCGATACCGTCAACGCCCGGTCCGGTTACTTTGTAGCCTGTCTGGAGGATCTGAAGCGTCGCCACACCGTGATCCGGGAGATTCGGGCTCTGGGCCTCATGATCGGGGTGGAGCTGGAACTCGATGGGGTGGCGATCGCCCGGGAGTGTCTGGAACGGGGATTCCTGATTAATTGTACAATGGGAAATGTCCTCCGTTTTTTGCCGCCTCTCATCGTTTCTCATGAAGAAATCGACGCCTTGATTGCGCTATTGGATCAGGTCCTGCCGTGAGAATTCCAACTGTGTGATGGGTATGCCGATTGCGGAAAGACAGGGGGTATCGAATGAAAAAAGATCTACTTTCCATTCATGATTTGAGCCGTGAGGAAATCGAACTTATCCTGGAGCGTTCCTCCGACCTGAAACGGAAGCGGAATGAAGGAGTCTCCTATCAGCCCCTTCAGGGGAAATGTCTGGGGATGATCTTCGATAAGTCCTCCACCCGAACCCGGGTCTCCTTTGAGGTGGGAATCTACCAGTTGGGCGGTTATGCCCTTTTCCTGAGCAATCGCGATATCCAGCTCGGGCGGGGGGAGACCATCGCCGATACGGCCCAGGTCCTCTCCCGCTACATCGACGGGATCATGATCCGGACCTACCGGCAGTCCGATGTGGAGGAACTTGCGGCCGTGGCGGACATCCCGGTGATCAACGGGCTGACCGATCTGCTTCACCCGTGCCAGGTCCTGGCCGACCTCTTCACCGTCCAGGAACGGTTCGGATCTTTTGAGGGCTTGAAAGTGGCCTATGTGGGGGATGGGAACAACATGGCGAATTCCTGGCTTTATGCCGCGGCGAAACTGGGCCTCGCGATCTCCATCGGCTGTCCTGAGGGATACGCACCGGATGACGGCGTTCTGTCGGAAGCACGGGAGGACGCCCGCGCCTCGGGTTCCCGCATTGTTGTCACCCACGACCCGGTGGAGGCCGTCACCGATGCACAGGTAATTATTACCGATGTCTGGGCCAGCATGGGACAGGAAGAGGAGTACGAAAAGCGGTTACGGGATTTTGCCGGCTATCAGGTGAATCGGAAACTTGCGGAACATGCCGATCCGACCTATCTTTTCATGCACTGTCTGCCCGCCCATCGCGGTGAAGAGGTGGCCGCGGATGTAATCGACGGGTCCCACTCCATTGTCGTGGATGAGGCGGAAAACCGGTTACATACCCAGAAGGCGGTCATGGAACTTTTGATGGGAGAACAATCAGGATGAGTGAAAAGATCCGAAAGGTGGTCGTCGCCTATTCCGGAGGATTGGATACCTCCGTGATCGTCCGGTGGATCCGGGAGACCTACCGGTGTGACGTGGTAACCTTCACGGCCGACCTCGGTCAGGAGGAGGAATTAGACGGGATCGAGGAGAAGGCGAAAAAGACGGGGGCCGTCAAAGCCGTGATCTCCGATCTTCGGGAGGAGTTCGTCCGGGATTATGTCTTTCCGGCCCTGCAGGCCGATGCCGTCTATGAAGGGCTCTATCTCATGGGGACCTCCCTGGCCCGGCCGTTGATCTCAAAATATCTTGTGGAGATCGCCCGGGCCGAAGGGGCGGACGCCATTGCTCACGGAGCGACGGGGAAAGGAAACGACCAGGTGCGATTTGAGCTCTCCGCCTATGCCTTGAATCCGGAGATCAAGATCGTGGCCCCTTGGCGGGAATGGGACCTCAATTCCCGTGAGGCTCTGATCGCCTATGCCGAAAAGCACGGGATCCCCGTGCCGGTGACCAAGGCCCGCCCCTACAGTACCGACCGGAACCTTTTTCACATCAGTTTCGAAGGGGGAGTATTAGAGGATCCCTGGGAACCGCCGCCCGAGGAGATGTTCGTCCTGACCGTTGCCCCGGAAACCGCCCCCGACGAGGCGGAAAAGATTATCATCGATTTTGAAAACGGGATTCCGACGGCGCTCAATGGCCGGAACCTGTCGCCGGCGGAACTGCTGACTGAAGCGAACCGTCTGGGGGGAAAGCACGGCATCGGTCGCCTTGACATGGTGGAAAACCGTTTCGTCGGGATGAAGGCCCGGGGAGTGTATGAGACACCGGGCGGGACCCTCCTTCATGTCGCCCACCGCGCCATGGAGTCGATTGCCATGGACCGGGAGGTCATGCACCTGCGGGACAGCCTGATCCCGAAATTTGCCGAACTGGTCTATAACGGTTTCTGGTTTTCACCGGAAATGGAGATGCTCTTGAAGACCATCGAACAATCCCAGCGGGGTGTGACCGGCACGGTCCGCCTGAAATTGTACAAAGGAAACTGCATCGTCGAGGGAAGAAAGTCGCCGAACTCCCTCTACAATCCGGAGTTCGCGACCTTTGAGGCCGACGAGGTTTACAACCAGAAGGATGCCGAAGGGTTTATCCGGCTCAACGCCCTCCGGCTCCGAATCCGTAAAATGTTGGAAGAAAGGGAGAGACCATGAAGATCAACGTGGAAAAAGCACTTGTGGAATTTACCCCGGAGACCGATGAGGAAACGGCATCTCTCGAGAAGGTCTGGAATCTGATCGTCGACTGTGTAAAGGCCAACAAGAAACTTGTGCCCGTCGGAGAGTATGTGCCGGCGAAGCGAAAGCTGGCACGGTTTGCCATCGAAGACTGACGGTTTCGTCAAAAGGTCCGTTTGCTTGTTACGCCTTCGGTGTGCCCCGTTTCAGATTAATTTTTGCCGCCGTTGGCGGCCCACACATTAAGGTCTCTTGAGGTTATCAGGTTTTGAGTTCGCTGCGGCGTACAACAAAGTACGTTTCACTTCTCAAAATCTTCGCGCCTTGCATCCGGGCCTTTTGACTGTGCCGTCCCGAGTCGAAAGCAAGAAGCTAAAAACGCCAGCGGACCAGGTCGGCATGCAGGTTCGTCGGTCTCTCCGCTTTTCCGGACCTTCCGGCGTCCGTCTGTAATGTGGGAAGCCCTACGGTAATCCGGTCTTTGTCGATCTCCACCAGGGACCGCGAGGTATCATAGACGCCATAGGCAATTCCCGCCAGCGCCCCGACAAACCCCCCATAGGCCACATTCTCCCAGTGACCACTCTTGTTGTTGGTTGTCAGCAGGAGAAGCCCCCCGAGGAAGGCGCCCGTCAGCGAACCGTATACGGTGTCCCTTAAAACAATCGGCATGGTATCTTCCTCGGCGGCGGCCGGGCGCAGGGGGAGAAGGGTGACAACAAGCATCAGCGCGACGAAAAGTGCAATCATACGATTTTTCATGAATCGTTCTCCTTGCAGAATTCAGGGTTGTTAAGGAAGCTTTGTTGAGACTACAATAATCCCACCCGAAAAATCAAGAGATCTCTGAGTAAAAAAGGGGGAAGGCCGACAACCGTGGAGGCCCTGTGCAGAGCCGACCGGGTTTTATGAACCGCAGGGGGTTCTCAGGGGGTGGAGTGGGGGATCTTTTCCATGGTGATGCAAAAGGGGAGGAGAAAATCCACATCTTCCTTCCCGGCGAAGATCCGTCGGATCCGGAAGGTCAGTTCCTTGGCCTGCCGTGCACCCGGTTCAGGTCGTTTGAAGAGAAGGAGCCCTCGAATATGTTCTCCCGGCTGCAGGGTGATATAGCTTCGTAACAGCATCTTTTCCATTCCATCCAGCCGATGTTCGCTTCCCGGAGTGCCGTAAAGGGCTTGATAGAAATCATCATATTCAAGCTGAAAGAGAGGCCACCCCTCAAGCATGAGGGAAAATGCGGCCGAGGGGTTGAAACTGATTGCACCGTTTGAGCGATTTTCCATGATGAGGTAGAAGGCAATCGGTTCCTTGTGTTTCGGGTAGAGCCCGGCAAAGGGGTTGTCGAAATTCCACCGGCGGTCAATGTCCGAAGGAACATCAAGAGTCGCAAAGGGAAGAGGCATCAACGCTCCCCATATTCCGTGGCCTTCGAAGGTGACGGCCTTCCCGGAGGGATCAAGATGTGAGGCCGGCTCCGGAGCGGGAGTGACCGACATCCGGTAGAGGCGTGCATCGGTTTTGCAGCCGGTTGCAGCGATCATGAAGAGAAGAGCAATCAATAGATCACGGAACAAGGTTGTTTTCATAATGCATAAATATGCATTGAATCGGTATCATGGTCAAGAGGAAAAACGACCGGACTTCCCCCGATTTTCCAGATGGGGAACAACATCTCTCAATACATCTCATATTTGACCAGTCGCCCTTCCAGTCCGCCGTTCTTCAGCGGTTTCTTCCAGGAAGGCTTGAGCCCGATTTTCTTGATCATTTCCCGGTTGCCGAAGTAGAGATAGGCGCTGGTGCCCCGGCAGCGCTGCTTCAGAAAATCCCCGAACTCTTTGTAAAAATTTCCCAGGTCTGATTCCTTCCCGAGGCGGATGCCGTAAGGAGGATTGCAGACGAGGACAGCGTTCCGGATCTCTTCGATCTTGCGAAAATCACGACAGCGAAGATCGACCCCTTCATGGCCGGGGAGCGTCACCAGGTTCTTTCGTGTCGCCGCAACGGCCTGTTTTGAACGGTCCCCGGCAAAGATCAACCCCGGCGGCAAGGGCCGAATTTTCCTGTCCATCTCCGCCTTTATTTTTCCCCATGCGGCCGTCTCGAACTCGGGGAGGGACGCAAAACCGAAGTGCTTTCGCAGAAAACCGGCCGGAATCCGGCAGTAGGCCATCAAGGCCTCGGTGATCAGGGTCCCGGAACCGCACATGGGATCGTAAAGCGCCCGCTCTCCCTCCCAGCCCGACATCCGGATGATCGCCGCCGCCACCGTCTCCTGCATGGGCGCCTCCACCGAGGCCTTCCGGTAACCCCGACGGTGAAGAGATCCGCCGGAGGTGTCGAGGCTGATCGTCGCCCGGTTCCGGTGGATGTGCAGGCTGAACCAGACGTCCGGAGTTTTGGTCTCGACATCGGGCCGTCTGCCGCAGGTCTCCCGGAAAAAATCGGCAATTGCGTCCTTCAAACAGAGGGCTGCATACCGGGAGTGACGGATACGGCTGTCCGAGACATTTGCAAAGACGGCAAAGGTCTCATCGGGGGAGAGGAAATCGGACCATCGGATCGACCCGGCCGTCTTGCGAAGATACTTCGGGCTGTGACAGTCGAAGGTGAGAAGGGGCGCCAGGATCCGGGTGATTATGCGTGCGCCGTAGTTGATCCGGAAAAGATCGGCTGTATCCGCCTTGAAATAGATCCCCCGGTAGGCCGGTTGGATTTCCCGGGCGCCCAGCGCCGCAATCTCCCGGCTTCCCGCGTCTTCCAGACCATCGGCGATCTGAGCGAAGTAGCGGTGAGTTTTCCGATAGGTGTACATCATTTCTCTTTTGCCGCCGCCCGCTGCCGGAAATGGAACCAGGTTTCGAAGAGTCCGGCACCACAGAGAAGAAGGATCAGGGTTGGCTGCAGAAGAAAAATGATATAGATTACACCCTTGACGATTCTCGGCAGGCGGGTCCGCTGGAGAAAGAAGGTGAGGATCCCGTATCCCTGGATCAGGTAGGCCAGCAGGAAGATAAGGGCGATGTTGAGCCCCACCCATTTCAGGTACGGGATCTTCAGAAGATAGAGCATCCCCGAGAGGATAAGTCCCCAGACCCAGCCGAAGGGAATCGTCAGTTCCTCCAGGGGGGGGACATGGGAGCGATCGAGTCCGAGGTACCCCGCCAGGTGCAGGGGGACCAGCAGGTTCAGGCAGACGATGGAGAAAGCATTCATGAAGATCAGGGCCGGATAGGCGACCTTCACGAAGGCGATCATCCCCTTCAGCCCCTGTTCATACTGCATCTTCTGCTCCGGTGTGAGTTGAAACCGACGGGCATTCTCCTGCGCGGCCAGCCGCAGGGATTCGCTCCCTTTGGCGAGAAGGGCGGAAAAATCCATCCCGGAATAGGAGAGGTAAACGGCCCCGGCGGCAATGATCAGAAGGGTAGAGACCAGGGAGGTTGAGTAGAGCAGTCCCATGGCAGGGATTTTTTTCCGTAGTCCGTCGCCCAGCAGAATACCGACCACGGCAAACTGCGTCACGAAGATCAGCAGGACCGGAAGATTAAAGAGAAGAAGAATGAAGCCGGCACTCAGGGCCGCAACAGCCACCCCCAGGGGATTGCCGTAGCGCCAGGTGGTGAGAACGAGAAAAATAGGGGAGAGGATCATCGGAAGGATGGCCAGGAAAAAGAAGGCCGGCGAGATCTCCACCACCAGGAAGGCGGAGAAAAAGAACGTGGTTCCCAGAACGGCCTGAGGCAGCCAGGTGCGGGGAGAGGCAAAGATCTTCTGGAAATAGGGATGACCCATCCGCTTTCAACCTCCACGGACGGCAAAGGCCATCCGTTCCCATCCGGCAAGATCTTGGACGACTTCAATCGTATGGAACCCGCCGGCATTTTTCAGCAGATCCCGTACCTTCGCCCCCTGCCCCTCACCGATTTCCAGGGCCAATCGCCCCCCCGGCCGGAGAAGGGTTCCGGCCTCCCGAATCATCCTTTCAATCAGAGACAGTCCGTCCGGTCCGGCAAAAAGGGCGGCATGAGGTTCGTAGTCTCGGACCTCCGGCTGAAGCTGTTCCCGCGTCGTCTCGGGAACATAAGGAAGATTTGCAACGATCAAATCCGCCCGGTATTCGACCGTTAAAGCCGACAACAGATTTCCCCGAAGTGCCTGGAACCGGTCCGACACACGATGGCGTGCCGCATTTGTGCAGGCCACACGGAGCGCTTCTCCGGCAAGGTCGATGGCCAGGACTGTTGCTCCGGGTCTTTCACAGAGGAGGGTCACGGCGATACAACCGCTGCCGGTGCCGACATCGATAGTCCGGCGAAGGCAATCGGTGCGCTTTAAGATCTCTTCGACGAAGAGCTCCGTTTCCGGCCGGGGAATCAGCACATCCGGATTGACCGTAAAGGATCGGCCGAAGAATGAGACCTCCCCTTCAATATATTGCAGCGGTTCCCGTTTCCCGCGGCGTTCCAGCAGAGACCGGTAACGGTCCTCTTCTTCAACCGATAAGGATGGACCCTCCAGATAGAGGGAGAGCCGGGGTCTTCGAAGGACAAAGGCAAGCAGTTCTTCAGCATCATGATGCGGGTTCGGTACCCCGAGATTGCGGAGATAGGATGCTCCCCGGGAGAGAAGATCACAGAGCAGCACCTGACTACTTCGCACAGCGGCCGGCATCGATATATTCCTTCCCTGATCAGGCCTCTTTCAAAGCCTCCGCTTCCATGGTTGTCGTCAAGACATCGATCATTTCATCAAGCCCCCCTTCCAGGATCGCCTCCAGCTTGTGCAGGGTCAGCCCGATCCGATGATCGGTCACCCGGTTCTGGGGAAAGTTGTAGGTACGGATCCGTTCACTCCTGTCCCCGCTTCCCACCTGAGACTTACGGTTCCGGGCGATTTCATCCTCCTGCTCCGCCTGAAGCCGGTCCAAGAGCCGTGCCCGGAGGACTTTCAGCGCCTTGGCCTTGTTCTTCAACTGGGATTTCTCGTCCTGGCAGATCACCACTAACCCCGAGGGGAGATGGGTCACCCGGACGGCGGAATCGGTTGTATTTACGCTCTGGCCCCCGGGTCCGGAGGAGCGGAAGACGTCGATCTTCAAGTCGCTGGAATTGATTTCCACCTCTACCTCTTCCGCTTCGGGCAGGACCGCAACGGTGACGGCCGAGGTATGGATGCGGCCGCCCGTCTCGGTGACGGGAATCCGCTGTACCCGGTGGACGCCGCTTTCATATTTCAGACGGCTGTAGGCTCCGTGCCCCTCGATGAGGGCGATAATCTCTTTCAGACCTCCGACGCCCGTTGGGTTGCTGTTCATGATCTCCACACGCCAGCCGGCATTTTCCGCATATCGACTGTACATCCGGAAGAGATCCGCCGCAAAAAGGGCCGCCTCTTCACCCCCGGTTCCGGCGCGAATTTCCAGAAATATATTCTTGTCATCATTCGGATCCTTAGGCAGAAGGAGCAGTTTCAGTTCTTTTTCCAGCGTTTCCTGCCGACCTTGAAGTTCTCCGATCTCGAGTTCCGCCATCTCCGTCATTTCCGCATCGCCCCCGGACTCCGCAAGAACCTCTTTTGCTGCGGCAAGATCATCAAGGACCTTCCGATAGGCCCGGTATTTTTCGACAATCCCCGTAAGCCTTGAATGCTCTTTGGCCAGCGGCTGAAACTGTTTCTGATCGGAAATCACCTCCGGGTCACTCATTTTTCGTGTGATCTCATCGTATCTGCTTTCCACTTCTTTGAGTTTTTCCAACATAGCGTAACTCTTATTCGTTGTCTTTTCCGGGTCGGAGATTTTATCGAGAAAAGTCAATCCCGACAAGGAACGTGTATGCAGCAAGGAAGAAGGCTTATGCCTGCACTTGAAGGACGGACACTTTGCAAAGAAGAGTCCGACGATGGATCTTCAAAAAGGAAAGCAGCTAACGACCGGGAAGGATCCGTGGAATCATGGATGGTACCGGAAACGAAAGATATCCTCAGGTTGCGGAAAATATTACTTCAAGCCGTATTTCTTCTTGAACTTTTCCACGCGACCTTCCGTATCGACGATTTTCTGCTGTCCTGTATAGAAAGGATGGCAGTTGGAGCAGATCTCAACCTTCAGGTCTTTCTGGGTGGATCGTGTTTCAATAACGTTCCCGCAGGTACAGGTAATCGTCGTCTCTTCGTACTTCGGATGGATCTTGTCTTTCATTTTCAAGCCCTTTCATGAACATCTAAAATCTGCATTATAGGCTTTCAGAGGGAAAAATCAAGAAGAAAATGATGTTCGAATTGAAAGAGTCCCTGCTACCAGGATCGGAATCACTCCCACTCAATGGTGCCGGGGGGCTTGGAGGAGATGTCGTAGGTAACACGGTTGACGCCCTGGACCTCGTTGATAATCCGGTTGGAGATCCGGGAGAGCAGGTCGTAGGGGAGCTGGACCCAGTCAGCAGTCATGCCGTCCTTGCTATTCACGGCACGAATGGCGATGACATGATCGTAAGTTCGTTCGTCACCCATAACACCGACCGTCTTAATCGGGAGCAGAACGGCAAAGGACTGCCATATCTCCCGGTAGAGACCGGCCCCCTTGATCTCTTCGATCACAATCGCATCCGCCCGGCGGAGGATGGAGAGACGTTCCGCTGTGATCTCCCCCAAAATCCGGATTGCCAACCCCGGACCGGGGAATGGCTGGCGGTAGATGATGTCCGACGGGAGGGAGAGTTCCACTCCGACAAGACGAACCTCGTCCTTGAAGAGTTCCCGGAAGGGTTCGACAAGTTTCAGTTTCATCCGTTCCGGAAGCCCGCCCACATTGTGGTGGCTTTTTATCGTTGCAGACGGCCCCTTGAAGGAGATGCTCTCAATCACATCAGGATAGAGTGTCCCCTGCGCCAGGAAATCAACCTGCCCGATTTTGGCGGCCTCTTCCTCGAATATCTGAATAAACTCGTTGCCGATAATCTTCCGCTTCTTCTCCGGATCGGTCACACCGGAGAGTTTTTCGAGAAATCGTTTCGAGGCATCAACAGCCTGCAGGTTGATGTGAAACTCGTCCCGGAAGGTCTTCACCACCTTTTCCGATTCGCCGAGACGCATGAGGCCGTTGTCAACATAGATGCAGGTTAGCCGGTCGCCGATCGCTTTGTGGATCAGTACCGCCGCCACGGAGGAGTCGACGCCGCCGGAAAGGGCGCAGAGAACACGGCCACCTCCGACCCGCTCCCGAATCTCGGCAATGCTCTGTTCCACGAAGGAATGCATCGTCCAGCTTGGTCTGCAACCGCAAATTCGGTAGACGAAATTCTTCAGGATCTCTACCCCGCCGGGAGTATGGACCACCTCGGGGTGGAACTGAAGAGCATAGAATCTGCGTGAGTCATCGGCCATTGCCGCCACAGGCGAATTATTGCTTTCGGCAATTGCTACAAATCCGGCAGGGGGGGAATCAATCCGGTCTCCGTGACTCATCCAGACACGAAGGCTTTCCTCCAACCCTGCAAAGAGATCCCCTCCTCCTTCCTGCCGAACCGTTGCGGCGCCATATTCCCGGCGGGCGGAGGGCGTAACCTCTCCCCCGAGCTGATGCGTCATGAGCTGCATGCCGTAGCAGATCCCGAGGACCGGGATCCCCATCTCGAAGATCCCCCTATCAGGGAGAGGAGCCGACTCTTCCAGGACACTGGAAGGCCCGCCGGAGAGGATCAGGCCGGAAGGAGCAAAGGCCTTGATTTCTTTAAGGGATTCGTTGCAGGGGCGGATCTCGGAGTAAACATGCAGTTCCCGGATTCGCCGGGCGATAAGCTGAGTATACTGGGATCCGAAATCGAGGATCAGAATTTTTTCCTGTTGGCGAGTGGTCATTTATTATCCGGTTCTTCTCCCATTTGTGAACTTAAGATAAGGACTTGAGATTCTCGCTCATAGAAATGTGCAGACCGGGGATCTGCGGTGAAGTTCAGCCCGTCACTGCTCAGGTTGCCCAGCTTCTTTCGCAGGGCAAGACGCGGGGAACGCAGACTCGGAAGCGTAGATATGTAATACGCTGAGGATTCGAGCGCTGCAAAAGTACCGCCATGCGGAAAAAAGAAAGGAAGCTTAGCCGTGAGACTTACTCCATTCGATAATTTGGCGCCTCTTTCGTGATAATCACATCATGGACATGACTCTCACGGAGCCCGGCATTCGTAATCCGGATGAACTCCCCCCGCTCCTGCAGTTCCGGGATCGTCCGGCAACCGGAATAACCCATGCCGGAGCGAAGCCCGCCGACAAGTTGGTAGACACTTTCCGAAAGAGGTCCTTTGTAGGGAACGCGCCCCTCGATCCCCTCGGGGACCAGCTTTTTCACCTCGGATTGATGCTCCTGAAAATAACGATCCTTGCTCCCGGCCTCCATGGCGCCCAGGGATCCCATTCCTCGATAGACCTTGTAACTTCGCCCCTGGAAGAGAATTGTCTCCCCCGGGCTCTCTTCCACCCCGGCGAGGATGCCGCCCATCATGACTGCATTCGCACCGGCCACGATCGCTTTGGTGATATCACCGGAATACTTAATCCCCCCGTCTGCAATGACCGGGACGTCGTGTTTCCGTCCCACGGCGGCACAGTCCATGATGGCCGTAATCTGGGGGACACCGGTCCCCGCCACCACACGGGTTGTGCAGATCGATCCCGGTCCGATCCCCACCTTAACGGTATCGGCACCGGCGGTGATTAGGTCTTCCACCCCTTTTGCCGTGGCCACATTCCCGGCCATCAGATCTACCCCCGGATAGGCGTCCTTGACTGCTCTCACGGTTTGCAGCACCCCCTCGGAGTGGCCGTGGGCCGTATCGACACACAGAATGTCCACACCGGAACCGGTCAGTCTCTCCGCCCGTTCCAGGGCCTCCTCCCCGACACCGATCGCCGCTCCCACCCGGAGGCGCCCGAACTCATCCTTGCAGGCGTGGGGATACTTGATCTTCTTTTCTATATCCTTGATGGTGATGAGACCCTTGAGATTAAAATCATCATCTACGACAAGGAGTTTTTCGATCCGATGCTGATGGAGGATCTTCTTCGCTGACTCCAGATCCGTCCCTTCGGAGGTCGTGACGAGATTTTCCTTCGTCATGACATCGGCAACAGGAAGATCGAGACGAGTTTCGAAACGAAGATCCCGGTTGGTCAGTATCCCGACCAGATGGGTACCGCGGGTAATGGGAATCCCGGAAATCCGGTACTTTTTCATCAGGGCCAGCGCTTCGTGGATTTTCCGGTCCGGTTCGATGGTAATCGGATCGACGATCATGCCGCTTTCCGATTTTTTGACCTTGTCCACCTCCATCGCCTGCCGTTCTACCGACATGGCCTTATGAATCACGGCGATTCCCCCCTCCTGTGCCAAGGCAATCCCCATCCGGGCTTCGGAAACGGTATCCATGGCGGCACTGAGCAGGGGGATGTTCAGACGTATCTTTGCCGTCAGACGCGTCGCAACATCAGTATCCTTGGGAAGCACGTTCGACCGAGCCGGCATTAACAGGACATCATCATAGGTAAGTCCAACACGAATTTCTTCAGGAGAAGTCATGATCATCATACCTTTTGCAACCGGACGGGTTCACGCAAAACCCACCATCATATATTCAAATGTTTCTAAGAGACGAGGAAAATTAACACAGCTTCCCACCTCCGTCAAGGAGGAAATCATCAGAAGTTTCCCCAAAAACAGCCACTTTGCAGGTCCAAGTTTTTGAAAAGAATGAGGAAGATCGTTTTGTAAGGTGTCCGGGGTGTTTTCTGTGAGGTTCACGGAAGTCCTGGGAGGGCTTTTCCCTTGACATCATTCGGCAAGGTTGATATTTTCCGATTCAGTTTAAAAAACAAATTGTTGACGGATTTTTTCCTGATTCACGAACAGTCTCCCTTCATGTAAGGCAGTAGATGCTCCCATGGATTACAAAGATACTCTGAACCTCCCCTCCACAACCTTTCCCATGAAGGCGAACCTGACCCGGCGCGAACCGGAACTTCTCCGCCGATGGGAGGAGATGGATCTCCACGGAAAGATCCTGGAAAAAAACAACGGAAAACCGGTCTTCACCCTTCACGACGGCCCCCCTTACGCCAACGGCAATATCCATATCGGCCATGCCCTGAACAAGATTCTCAAGGACATCATCATCAAGTACAAGAGCATGAAAGGGTACTATGCCGAATATGTTCCCGGCTGGGACTGCCATGGTCTTCCGATCGAACTGCAGGTCGATAAGAAACTCGGATCGAAAAAGAAGGCGATGACCCAGGTCGAGTTCCGGCGCAAGTGCCGGGAGTATGCCGACCGTTTCGTCGGAATCCAGCGGGAGGAGTTCAGGCGGTTGGGAGGCATCGGGGCGTGGGATACTCCCTATCTGACCATGGACTACCGCTACGAGGGGGCGATCATACGGGAGTTCGGCCGGTTCGTTGAACAGGGAGGGGTCTACAAAGGGAAGAAACCGATTCACTGGTGCGCCTCCTGCCGGACGGCCCTGGCCGAGGCCGAGGTGGAGTACGCCGACGAGGAGTCTCCCTCCGTTTATGTCCGGTTTCCTCTGGAAGAGACGGTGGGTGAGCGGATTCCGGCCTTGAGCGGGAAAAAGGTCTTCGTCGTCATCTGGACGACCACCCCCTGGACCCTCCCGGCCAATCTGGCCGTCTGCCTCCATCCCGATTTCACCTATGTTGCCGTGGAGACGGAGAAGGGTGTGCTGATCGTTGCGAAAGAGCGCCTGAAGGTCTGCATGGAAAGCTTCGGGATTGAAGAATGCCCGGTCCTTGCAACCTTTGCCGGGCGTGATCTCGAAGGCTTGCTCGCCCGGCACCCCTTTGAAGAGCGGGATTCCCTCCTCATCGTCGGAGATCACGTGACCCTGGAACAGGGAACCGGCTGTGTTCACACGGCACCGGGCCACGGCGAGGATGATTACAAGATCGGGATGCGATACGATCTTGACGTCTATACCCCGGTCGATGACCGGGGCTGTTTCACCGACGAGGCCGGCCCCTTTGCGGGGCAGTTCGTCTTTAAGGCGAACGGCCCGATCACGGAACTTCTGGCCGAAAGAGGTCATCTCCTGGCCTCGGAGAAGGTGGAACACTCCTATCCTCACTGCTGGAGGTGTAAAAAGCCGATCATTTTCCGGGCCACGGCCCAATGGTTCATCTCCATGGAGGCCAACGATCTTCGAAAACGGACCCTCGATACGATTCGCAATAAGGTCGACTGGATCCCGGCCTGGGGAGAAAACCGGATCTATGCCATGGTGGAGAACCGGCCCGACTGGTGTATCTCCCGGCAGCGGAGCTGGGGGGTTCCCATTGCCGTCTTCCAGTGCAGTGCCTGCGGGGAGTATCTCCTCGATGCCTCCGTGATATACCACGTGGCGGGCCTCGTTGAGAAGGAGGGGGCCGATATCTGGTTCGACCGGGAGGCGAAGGATCTCATGCCGGCCGGGACGGTCTGCCCCAAGTGCGGTGAGGACGATTTTGAAAGGGAGCAGGATATTCTCGACGTCTGGTTCGACTCCGGCGTCAGCCATACCGCCGTGATCGGCGCGCGGGAGGGGCTTTCCTATCCCGCAGATCTCTACCTTGAGGGGAGCGACCAGCACCGGGGGTGGTTTCACAGCGCCCTCCTGACAGCTCTCGGCACCGGGAAGGAAGAACCGTTCCGCGCCGTTCTGACCCACGGCTTCGTGGTCGACGGCAACGGCAAGAAGATGTCCAAGTCGGTCGGCAACGTGATCGCCCCGAAGAGCGTGATTCAGCAGAATGGTGCCGAGATCCTGCGGCTCTGGGTTGCCGCCGAGGACTACCGGGACGATATCAAGATCTCTTCGGAGATCTTAAAAAGAATGGTCGAGGCCTACCGGAAGATCCGGAACACGGCCCGCTTCATCCTGGGGAACTTAAGCGACTTTGATCCCGAAGTCGATGCCGTATCCATAGAAAATATGCCCGAACTCGACCGATGGGCCCTTCATCAACTGAACCGGCTGATCGAACGGGTGGACAACGCCTACGGGCGCTACGCCTTTCACACGATCTACCATACCCTGTACAACTTCTGTACCGTGGAGCTTTCCGCCCGGTATCTGGATATCCTCAAGGATCGGCTCTATGTTCTGAAGGCCGATGCCCCGGGGCGTCGCGCCTCCCAGACGGTTCTCTGCCGGATCATCACGACCCTCACCCGCCTGATGGCGCCGATCCTGAGTTTTACCGCCGAGGAGATCTGGGGAATGATTCCGGGAGGATCGGGGGAGGAATCCGTCTTTTTGAGTGATTTCCCCGCGGCCGACCCCGCTGCCTGCGATGATGAACTGGCCGCCCGCTGGGAGGAGATCTTCACCGTCCGGGGAGAGGTTTCCCGGGCACTCGAAGAGGCGAGGCGGGCCAAGGTGGTGGGACTCTCCCTCGAAGCGGCTGTCGATCTCTATCTTGCGGAAAAATGGAGGGATCGGCTCGCCCCTTATGAGGCACAGCTCCCGGAGATTATGATTGTCTCCGCCGTTACGCTCCATTCCCTGACGGAGACCGCCGCCGAGGCACAGCCCGAAGGGGAAGTCGCTGGAGTGAGGGTCCGGGTACGGCCTGCGGAAGGTGAGAAGTGCGGACGATGCTGGAACTTCAGTTCCACCGTGGGGGAAGATCCCGGTCATCCCGATGTCTGCCGTCGATGTGCAGGAGTTCTGCGGGAATTGGGGGGTTAAAAACTCTACATACTTACGTATCCCCCCTTGCTCCTCTCTTGCAAGTGGGGGTAAGATCATCCATCAAATATTTCAGGCAAAGCGCATTCTATGACCGACTCCCTTAGACGACTCCTCCTCATCGCCCCCCTGACGGTCCTTGTCGATCAGACAAGCAAACATCTCGTCATGACGGGCATGCGCCTCGGTCAGTCGATTCCCCTCCTCAAGGGGTATCTGAGGTTGACCTATATCCGCAATCCCGGCGCCGCCTTCGGATTTCTCTCCACCTCGTCGGAGGCCTTCCGGGTTCCATTTTTCCTCGGCATCTCCTTTCTGGCCATCACCGTCGTATTGATTTTCTACCTGCGAAGCGCACAGGGGAATACGCTGCTCCAGGTCGGACTCTCCCTCGTTCTGGGCGGGGCCGTGGGAAACCTGATCGACCGCTTCCGTTTTCACGAGGTCGTCGACTTCATTGATCTTTATTTTCGGCAATACCACTGGCCGGCCTTCAACGTGGCCGACTCCGCCATCAGCGTCGGGGTGACAATCCTCCTGATCGATGCAGTCCTCACCGGCCGGATGGAAAAACAGAACCCGGAGGGTACCTGATGCATCCTGTCCTTGTCAGTTTCGGTCCTTTCACCCTCCATACCTATGGACTGTTCGTGGCCTCCGCCTTCTTCGCCGCCATTTTCCTCAGCCTTCACGGAGCACGGAAAGAGGGGATCGACCCCGACCGGATGCTCGATTTTGCCTTCTACGTGACACTCGCGGCGATCCTCGGCGCCAGGATCCTTTTCATCATCGTTGAATATCCATACTTCCTGGCGGACCCGATCCGAATCTTCAAGATCTGGGAAGGCGGGCTCGTTTTCTACGGCGGTTTCATCGGGGCGGTGATTGTTGCGATCCTCTACATGAAAAGACATGACATGCCGATCCTCACGGTCGGAGACATCGTGGCGCCCGCCCTCGCCCTCGGTCAGGCGGTCGGACGAATCGGGTGCCTCTCCGCCGGTTGCTGCTACGGCAAGCCGACCTTGCTTCCCTGGGGAATCACCTTCACCGATCCCCGTTCTTTGGTCTCTCCCGACAAACTCGGCATCCCGCTCCACCCCACGCAGCTCTACTCCTCCCTCGGCAACCTCACCCTCTTCTTTTTCCTCCTTTTCATGAGCCGGAGGAAGAAATTTTCCGGCCAGATCCTTCTTCTCTACGGGATCTGCTATCCCCTTCTCCGCTCCTTCATTGAGATCTTCCGGGGCGACCCGCGGGGGAGCCTTTTCGGGGGAATGCTCTCTACTTCGCAGTTTATAAGCGTCATCGTCTTTTTGATCGCTCTGACCTTCTATTTCAAGCTGAGGAAGGGGCATCAGGTGTCAGGCCTTGACAAATGATATAATTTGTTTGAAAAAGAGATGGAACGGAATCCGGAAAACGACTTTTTGCGACTTCATCAAGGTTCGCTATGTGTCATTGTCAGGCACTCTTCTCCAGAACTCTGACCTCCTTCTCAAACTTCTTACCTCTCTTGTCTTTCTCGACTTCAATATCATACTGTGTCTGGAGGTTCAGTCAGAACCGTTCGGACAGGCCGAAATATCTGGACAACCGGAGATCTGTATCTGTGGAAACGGCTCTCTTGCCGTGAACGATCTCATTGATTCTGCGCGGGGGTACACTGATATCCTTCGCCAGACGGTACTGGCTGATACCCATCGGTTTCAGGAATTCTTCAAGTAAAATTTCTCCCGGATGGATCGGTTCCAGTTTTTTCCTGCTCATGACTCTCTCCTAATGATAGTCCGTTATTTCCATATCGTAGGCGTCGCCATTATGCCATCGAAAGCATATTCTCCACTGGACATTGATCCGGATACTGCAACACACTTTTCTGTCCCCCGATAGCCGTTCCAAATGATTCCCCCGCGGGACCCTCAAATCCTCCAACCTCTCCGCCGTATCATTAGTGTCATTTGTCAAGGTCCTGTCCGGCTCGGCACCGGTCGTGTGCCACGATCGGGAAAGAGGGAGAACAAATTTATCGTGACCCATCACATCAAATGGTGTCACACATCAAATGGTGTCAGGCCCTGACAAATGATATAAGCTCCCCGAGCTTTTTGGCTAATTTCTGGTTCCGTTCCATTTCTTTTTCAAACCTCGACACATTGTGACTGACGGCTGTAGGATGGATCCCCCCAAAAAGGTCGGCAATCTCCTGATTGGGCAGACCACAATATTTTTTGACCAGATAGATTGCAACCTTACGGGGAAGATTATTGCGCCCTCCTCTCTGTTCCAGTGAGTTTCTGGAAATACCAAAGAAAGATGAGACAAGCTTCAAGATCTCATCAGCCTGCGGGGCGGTTCGAAACCGTTTCCGTTCGATAATATCGTGGTCAAATTCTTTGCCGGCAAGGGTCTTCTTCGCCTTCTCGACAAACGCTTCACCCCCCAGGATCACTTGCCCAAACAGACCGTCAAAAGGATCTTGCCCCATCGTGCACTGTGCTGTTTTCACAAAGGAACGATACGCTCTTCCGGCCTCATTTTCTTTTGAACTGAAGCGGGACAGGATCCAGCTATACTCCACCCATAAAAACCTTTTCTGCTTATTGACAAATCCCGGATAACTGCTCCACTGATATTCCGATACCTCCTTCACGATCCCTGCACGAACAGGATTCAGGTGGACGTATCGACTCAGTTCCAGGAGATAGCTTTCTTTCTCCACAAGGATCGCTTTGTATCTTCCCTGAAACAGATGGCCGCTGCGATTATATTTTCGATTGACGTATCCGGTATACCGGCTGTTCAGGCCGTGCATCACTTTGAGGAGATTTCCCTGTGGTGTCTCTATGATCAGATGATAGTGGTTCGACATCAGGACATAGCTGTGGATCAGTATACTGTATCGGTGATGATACTCTTCCAGAAAAGAGAGGAACATTTCCCGGTCGGAATCCTTGAAGAAAATCTCTTTCTTCTCATTTCCACGGCTGGTCACATGGTACAAGGCACCTGGATATTCGATACGGAGTGGACGTCCCATGAAATTAATATACCCGCAAATTATGTCATTTGTCAAGGCCTGACACCCAAGCTTTGTGACACCCAAGCTTTGTGACACCCAAGCTTTGCAAATGCGATGGGGATTGTAAATCTAATTCTTTGGAGTGGCGGATAATTTGACCGGGAGATCGACGTGCAACGCGGAAGAGGGTCCGGAAGTCAGAAAGTTTTTCTCCATCTGTGCAAACTTTTGCCTAATAGTGGAAATAGTTTTCACAATAATGGTAAATTTTTTCCACTTTTCAAAACACATCGTTGTCGCAAGCCTGGGACACAAAGAGAAGATTCACAAAAAACACCCATCTTTTCATGTGGTTAAAGCGACGATCATTCAAGATCGACTCTATAATGGTATAAAAATTGCATTATAGTCAACTTGTAAACTTTCCCATTCGCTCATTACTTTCGAATGATGCATCTACTTTTTTTGCTAACTTTGAGCTGGATTTTTGCTCCATGTATCATACACTGTTAACTCTCTGTTTCTTCATATAACGCAGGCAACTCGACCTTTTGTGCCTATTCGGCTTTCTCCTGCTGGGCTCCGGCCTCTTCCGGCTGTCCGCCTGCAGGCGCAACTGTTTCCGGAAGCTCAATAAGACCCACCACAAAACTACTCGCTGTTTGGGAGGGTGAATCAATGGATCGACACAACATCTTCTTTTATGTTCTGGTCTTTTTTTGTATCTCCGTTATGCCTGCTCATGCAACACTGATCGATATCGGAGGCGGCCTGATCTATGATGACGTCCTCGACGTCACATGGCTTCAGGACGCAAACTATGCAAAAACATCCGGGTATAACGCAGACGGCCTGATGACCTGGTCGGAAGCCCAGGCCTGGGCCGGGGGGTTGTCTTATTATGACTCGGTCCGGGATGTTGTGTTGGATGACTGGATACTTCCGACTACACCGGGAACAATTAACGGACCTCTGAACGAAGGTGATTTGGGCCATCTCTACTTTGAGGAGGGAGTCACACCTGCAACACCAGGACCATTTGTCAACTTGCAGGCCGGCAAATACTGGACGGACACTCCCTATTCCCTAGACCCGAACAAGGCATGGGGATTCGATTTTGTCGTCGGTGGGCCCTGTGTAAGCGCTATAGACGAAAGAACGTCCATCATGCCTTACCGTCCTCGTAAGCCGCCTTTTCATGGTCCCATCACTCCGGAACCCTCATCATTCATCCTGATCGGAACGGGACTGTCCGGATTACTCGTCTTGACAAAAGGGAAAGCAAAACACCACAAACCATAACCATATTCCAATCCCAAGCCTGACTTGAAAATCGGTGGAGAGAAAAAAATGATGAAGAGAATCCATCCGTTGGAATTTAATGATATCGAATTCATAAAACAACAGAACAGGTTCCATCTTTTTTATATCCCGATGATTATTGTGCTGACCATTTATTCATCGAATTCTTTTGCAACGCCCATCGATCCGCCTCCTCATTTGAAAATTATGAATGACAGCCCAGGATTCTTTGAAGCAGAAATAGACGGAATGATGTCAGGTGCTACGTGGTCCTCGCAAGGTCCATCAACTCAAAACGGCAACATTACCATTTCTGTTTGGGAATATCTTATACCTGTGGTGGGAGTCAAGTGGCATGCTTGGGGCCAGTTGGAGAAAGTTATATATCGGGATATGTCGGATAGTAATGCTTATCCTGAATTCACTTATAATCTGTTTCTCTATGGAAGGCATATGGTTGCGCTTCACAACAATGAAACTGCACCGAACACGAATATATTAGCAACCTATTTTCTAAACTTAAGAGGAATTTCAAGCAGTCCCTCATTACAAAAAGACAAAGATAGCGTGTTGCACCCTCACATTCCACATAACGACTCAATGCAATTAACTGTTTACGATATGGACGATGAAAGCCCAAGTTATCTTTGGCCGGACGGATCAATTTTCAGTGTCGTAAAAATGTATCACACTCCGGAACCATGTTCCATTCTACTTTTTGGTTCTGGAATTTCTATTTTATTTAGGTTTGTCAGAAAGAAAGGCTGATAGCGCATCTTCCGCAGTTCAAAATGCAAATTATCCGTATGGTTAGAATTCTAAATCGTAATGTTTTGATGTTTCTTCGTGAACTTGGCGATCTTGGCGAGAACGGAGCAAATCTTCGGTAAACCGCTCGGGCTCGCAGTCAGCATACCCTCACAACCCCATCCCCATCTCGATATAGCCGCAGGGGCAGGTATACGAACAGATATGACAGCCGTTGCAACGGGTGTAGTCGGTAAACATCACCTGTCCCATGGGCCGGGAGAAATCGTGACGGATGGCATGGCGGGGGCAATAGATCCGGCACTGACCGCAGCTCATGCAGAGCCCGCAGCTCATGCAACGTCCGGCCTCGGCCACGGCGTCCTCCGGAGCCAATGTCCCGAAGATCTCCTGGAAGCCGTTGACCCGGTCGGAAACGTTTTGTGCCGGCGGCTCGTGACGCGGGGCATCGGGATAGTAATCGAGGCGAAGATCTCTTTCCCGGATGGGCCGCACCTTCGGCAGGGGACGGTACTCCCGGCCATGAAGATAGGCATCGATCGCCAGGGCCGCTTTCCGCCCTTCCCCCACGGAACGGGTGGAGATCCCCAGACCGAGGACATCGCCGCCGGCAAAGACCCCTTCGACATTCGTCTCTCCGTTCTTCCGGACCTCTCCCCAGCCCCATTCGTTTGCCAGTCCCTTCATGTCCCCGGCAAAATCGGGAAGTTGACCGATCCCGGAGATCACGGCCGTGGCCTCGATAAAGAACTCCGATCCTTCCACGGGCAGGGGGCGCCGCCGGCCGGATGAATCGGGCTCGCCCAATTCCATACGGATGCATCGGACCCCGGCCACACGGTGATTCTTCACTTCAATTTCAACGGGAGCGGCCAGAAATTCGATCCGCACCCCTTCCTTTTCCGCCGCAACGATCTCTTCTTCGATGGCCGGCATCTCGGCACCGGTACGCCGGTAGAGGATCGTCACCTCGGCGCCGCCTTGCCGTCTCGAGACGCGGGCCGAATCGAGCACACTCTGGGCCGATTCGGTATCAAACTGTTCCTCCTCACCGGAATCCTTGTGCGCCATCCGGAGGGAGACGTCGATGGCGCTGTTTCCGCCACCGATGACGACCACCTTGTTTCCAAGGTCGATCTCGACTCCCGAATTGATCCGGTTGAGGTAGTCGGCCGCGGCAAAGACATGGGAGGCATCCTCGCCGGGGATATTGAGCGCCACGCCCCGATGGGCGCCGATCGCCACATAGAGGGCATCGTATTCACTGCGAAGCTCCCGGAAAGGGAGGTCGACGCCGACCTTGACGTTGGAGCGGAGATTGACCCCCAGGTCGAGAATTTTCCGGATCTCGCCGTCGAGGACCTCCTCCGGGAGCCGGTAGGAGGGGACGCCGTAACGGAGCATTCCGCCCGGTTTTTCATAGGCATCAAAGAGGGTGACGGGGTAGCCGCGCCGGACCAGTTGGTAGGCGCAGGAAAGTCCCGAGGGCCCGGCGCCGATCACGGCCACGCTCTGCGGTTTCACTTCCTCCGTCAGTTTCCGTAACGGAAGTCCCCGTGCGAGGCCGTGGTCCCCGACCGCACGTTCAAAGGCGTTGATCGCCACGGCGCCGTCGGCCTTGTGCTGCCGGTTGCACCCCTTTTCACAGGGATGGGGGCAGATCCGTCCATGTACGGCGGGCAGGGGATTCTTGTCCGTCAGTATGTACCAGGCCTCATCCAGGGCCTCATCGACGGGTTTTTTTTGATATTCCGCACGTGCCACCACGGTAAGATACCCCCGGATATCTTCACTGCTCGGGCATTCCGCCCGGCAGGGGGGCAGTTTCCGTACATAGACGGGGCACTTCCAGCTTTCACCGCTGGTGACCACCATCTCCGAGGGGGAGGCCTTTTTGTTTTGAATGATTTCAAGGTCCCGGCAAAAAACAGATTCTGCGCCCATGGTCATTCCCCTCCTATAAGCGGACCTGCGAGGACGTGTTGAAGGTCGTCCGGGCAAAGCGGTAATTATCGATATGGTACTTGGTGAAGGGAAAACCGGTAACCTCGAAGAACCGCTTCCAGCCGACCCGGTCGATCCACTCGCCGACCCGCTCGTAGGGCTTCGCACCCGCCTTGTAGGCATCGAGGATCCTGCAGACCGCCTCGCTCACCTCCGGCCACCGGGGGGGATTGTTGGGGAGCCCGTAGGTGGCGAGTTTCATGAAGGAAGGTCCGCTCCGGGTACTCGCCGACTTGCCGCCGACCCAGATCGAGAGCGTATCGGCCTCGGCATCACGGATCTCCATGCTCGGACACTGTCCGTGACAGGCCCCGCAGTACATGCACTTCTCTTCGATCACCTCCAGGGAGTCCCGGCCTTCCACCCTGCGCGGCCGGACCGCCGCAACGGGGCAGATCGCCACCACCTTGGGAAGCTCACAGATCTGCATCTTTCCGTGATCGATCTTCGGCGGTTTGTGGTGCTGCAGATTGATGGCGATATCCGACTGCCCGCCGCAGTTGATCTGGCAGCAGGAGGTGGAGATCTTGACGCGTTGGGGCAGGCGCTCGTTCACGAAGTCCTCATAGAGGGTATCCATGAGTGCCTTGACGGCGCCGGCCGCATCGGTTCCGGGGAGGTTGCAGTGCAGCCATCCCTGGGTATGGATCACATTGGAGATGGACGGTCCGGTCCCCCCCACGGGGAAACCGAGAATGTCGCGGACCTCCCGGATCAGGGGATCGATATCCTCCTCGCGGGCCAGGAGAAACTCGATGTTGCACCGGCTGGTGAAGCGCAGATGCCCCTGGCAGTATTTGTCCGCAATCGTACAGATCTTCCGGACCGTATCCACACTCATGGTTCGGGGGGATCCCGCCCGGACCGTGTAGAGGGCATCCCCGCTTTCCGCCACATGGACCAGCACACCGGGGCGGAGACGCTCATGATACTTCCACTTGCCGTAGTTTTTGGCCATGAGGGGATGGAGAAACTTCTTGAACTCGGGCGCCCCGTTATCCCGGGGTGCCGTCTTTTTTGTGGTGGTCATCGTTGATCCTCCCGCGCTATGAGATGGTCTCTTCGCCGTCCGGCTCCTTGTTCAAAACAGACGGGGCCTTTTTTTCCTCTCCCGCCATCCTCGGCCGCGTGTACTCTTCGAATTTGATATAAGGGTTGCTGCGCGGCTGATTGACCATCTGCGGATCCGGTTCCAGGCCGATGCCGTCGAGGAAGGTCCCCAGTCCGACCCGGTCGATGAATTCGCCGACCCGTTCGTGTTCCATCCCATGCTCCCCCCAGAAGTCCCAGATTCTCCGGACGAGGTCGGTCAGTCTTTCCCAATCCTCCTCGCTCTCCATCTTCATGAAGGGGACCAGCACCGAACTCATGGTATCCCCGATCTTCAGGCTGCGCTTGCCGCCGATCAGGATCGTCACCCCCCGGTCACGTCCGATCGACAGGGCCCTGTGCATCACGTTGATACAGTGCATGCAATGGACACAGTTGTCGTCGTCGATTATGATTTTCCGGTCCTTCAGGGTCATACATTGGGTGGGACAGCGTGCAATCACCGTATTCATCACCGAGCGTTCTCCCCGCTCGTCAATAAACCTGGCGACCTCTTCCTGGTCCACCTGGATGCCGTCGCGCCAGGTCCCGATGATCGGCATGTCGGAGCGCTGCATGGAACAGGCACAGTCGTTGGCGCAGCCGGAGAGCTTGAACTTGTACTTGTAGGGGAATTCGGGACGATGAAGTTCGCTGATAAAGGTATCGGTAATGTACTTGGTCAGACCGAGGGTATCAAAGCAGGACATCTCGCACCGGGCGGGTCCGACGCAGCAGGCGAGCGTCCGCATGGCCGCGCCCGAACCGCCGAGGTCCCAGCCCTTCTCCATGAGTTCCTCGCCTGCTTCAAAGGTCTGCTCATTGTCGGAACCAAGCATCAGGATGTCACCGGTCATGCCGTGGAACTGGAGGATCCCGGCGCTGTGTTTCTCGCTGATATCGCAGAGTTCCCGAAGGGCCGCAGTCGAATAGACCCAGGCCGAAGGTTCAAGAATCCGGATCGTGTTGAACCGGGCCATGGCCGGGAACTTGTCCACCACGTCCGAGTATCGGCCGATCACCCCGCCGCCGTATCCGTCGAGATTGATCACCGTCCCGAGCCAGTGATCGGTGCGCGTCTCGTAGGACTCTTCCAGTTGCCCCAGAAGCTGTTTCACGGCCGGCTTCTTTTCGGACAAGTCCTTCAGGTCCGTCACGAAACTCGGCCACGGGCCTTTTTCCAATTCGTCCAGCAAAGGCGTTTGGATCTCTTCGGGCTCTTTTGTGTCAGACATCACTCACCCCTTCCTTCTTTCCGGAACCGCTTCACGGATGTGATTTGCATCGCCGGCAAACAAAACTGCGGATCATGGTTTCTCAATCAATAGAAATAGACCAGCATTCATTCAAACATTACTATATCTCAATATATTTTATTGTGACGCATATCACATAAAAAACAATTTCCGCTCATGCCCCAATAATAAGCGATTTAAGCGTTCAAGACTGCATTTTTATGAGCAAAAGGAAAAACATAAAAGCGCCACTACTCCACCGTGACGCTTTTGGCCAGATTCCTCGGCTGATCGACGTCGGTCCCGCGCAGTACGGCGATGTGGTAGGCGAGGAGCTGGAGGGGGATGGTCATCAGGATCGGAGAGAGGAAGTTATTCGTTGAAGGGACCCGGAGGGTATGGTCGGCTTTCCCCTCCACTTCCGGTTCCTTCTGATTCACAAGGGCGATGACGATCCCGGAGCGTGCCTTGACCTCTTCGATGTTGCCTCGGGCTTTTTCAAAGACGCCGTCATGGGGAAGAAGGGCAACAACGGGCATCTTTTCATCGATGAGAGCGATGGGGCCGTGTTTCATCTCGCCGGCGGGGTAGCCCTCGGCATGGATGTAGGAGATCTCTTTTAACTTCAGCGCCCCTTCGAGGGCGATGGGATAGTGAATACCGCGCCCCAAGTAGAGAAAGTCGGTCCGGTCGGCATAGAGCTTCGCCAGCTTCCGGATCGTCTCTTCCTCTTCGAGGATCTTTTCCACCTGCTGGGGGAGTCTGGCCAGGTCTTCCATTAGGGGAACGGCCTGTTCTTCCGGCATCCCGCCCCGTGCCCGGGCGAAATAGAGGGCAAAAAGATAGAGCGCAACAAGCTGGGTGGTGAAGGCCTTGGTTGATGCGACACCGATTTCCGGGCCGGCGTGGGTGTAGATCACGCCGTCGGCCTCCCGGGTGATGGAGCTTCCCAGGACGTTACAGATTCCGACGGTTTTGGCCCCTTTCCCCTTCGCCTCACGCAGCGCTGCCAGGGTGTCGGCGGTCTCACCCGACTGGGAAATGCAGATCAGGAGGGTTCTCTCATCCACAATCGGATCCCGGTAACGGAATTCCGATGCGATGTCAACTTCCACGGGGGTCCGGCTCATCTCCTCGATCATGAACTTCCCCACGAGGGCGGCATGGTAGGAGGTGCCGCAGGCGATCATGATGATTTTGTCGATGTCTTTGGCCCCGGCCGGAGTGAGTTCGAACTGTTCGAAGAAGACCTCCCCCGTTTCCCGGGAGATCCGTCCCCGGAAAGTGTCGAGAATCGCCCGGGGCTGTTCGAAGATCTCTTTCTGCATGAAGTGTTTGTAGCCCCCTTTTTCCGCCATGACGGCGCTCCAGCGGATTTGCTGAACCTCTTTGGTGACGGGGGTGCCGTCAAGTTTTGTGACGGTGACCCCTTCACGGCTGAGCAGGGCCATCTCCCCGTCGTCGAGGAAGATCACCTTCCGGGTATGGTTCAGGATGGCCGGGATGTCGGAGGCGAGGAAGTTTTCTCCCTGACCGAGCCCAAGGACGAGGGGGCTTGCCTTCTTGGCGGCGATGATCCGGTCCGGTTCGTTGCGGTTCATAATCCCCAGGGCGAAGGCTCCTTCCACCTGCTGCAGGGCTGTCCTCACGGCCTCCACGAGGTCGCCGGTCCCCTCCTTTCGGTATTTCTCGATGAGATGGGCGATGACCTCCGTGTCGGTCTCCGAGGTAAATACATATCCTTCTTTGGTCAGCGCCCGTTTCAGCTCCAGATAGTTTTCGATGATGCCGTTGTGGACAATGACGGTGTCGCCCGAGCGGTGGGGGTGGGCGTTCTCCTCGGAGGGTTTTCCGTGGGTGGCCCAACGGGTGTGTCCGATGCCGATGCCGTCTGCGGTGCTGTTCCCCCGGGTACAGGCTTCGAGATTCCGGATCTTGCCTTCACACCGGTGAATCCTGATCTCGTTGTTCTTGAGATAGGCGATTCCCGCCGAGTCGTAGCCGCGGTACTCCAACCGTTTCAATCCGTCGATTACAACGGGTAGGACGTCCTGGCTGCCGATGTAGCCGACGATGCCGCACATGGGGTTACTCCTTCTCAGTTACCCTTGAAGTTAATATTTTGCACCACCCTTCGCCCCTTCGATGGCTTCGGCACACTCAGGAGAGCCTGTGCTGAGCTTGCCGAAGAGAGCGGGCCGGTCATTTCGCCTTCTTCTTTTTCCGCAGCCTCTCCCGGATCTTTTTCGCGCCGTTCCTGATGATCTTCTGCTCCACCCGGCTCAGTGCGAGGGAGTCTTCCGGCACATCCCGGGTGATGGTGGAACCGGCCCCGATGAGGGAGCGGTCACCGATGGTGACGGGGGCAATGAACTGGGTGTCGCTCCCGACAAAGACCTGATCCCCGATCGTGGTTGTGTGCTTGAAGATGCCGTCGTAGTTACAGGTGATGGTCCCGGCGCCGATGTTCACCCCTGACCCCATCCCTGTATCGCCGATATAGGAGAGATGATTGACCTTGGAGCCTTCCCCGATGACCGATTTCTTGATCTCCACGAAGTTGCCGATGTGGGCCGAAGGGCCGATCTTTGCCCCGGGCCGCAGATGGGCGAAGGGACCGAGGATTGCCCCCTCTTCCACCCGGGCTTCAATGAAGTGACAAAACCCCCGGATCTCCACGTTCCGTCCGATTGCCGTGTCGATGATCCTTGTGTTCGGACCGATCACCGTCCCCTCCCCGACGGTGGTCTTTCCTTCCAGATAGCAATCGGGATGGATAACGGTATCCCTTCCGATTGTAACATCAAGGCCGATCCAGGTCCGAGTCGGGTCGATCAGGGTGACCCCCTCCCGCATGTGGCGGAGATTGATCCGATCCCGCAGGACCGCCCCGGCTACGGCAAGCTGATCCCTCGAATTGATTCCCATGACCTCTTGCGGATCGGCGCAGACCACCCCCCCGACCCTTCTCTGTTCCATCCGTGCAATCTCGATCAGGTCGGTCAGGTAGTATTCCTGCTGAGCGTTTCGGTCGGTCAGGGAGTCCACGGCAGTACGGAGAAATGTACCATCGAAACAGTAGATCCCGGTATTGATCTCATCGATCTTCCGTTCCGCATCCGAGGCGTCTTTCTCCTCCACGATCTTCAGGATGTTCCCCGATGGAGAACGGACGATCCGGCCGTACCCGGCGGGGAGATCAACACGGGTGGTCAGCAGGGTCACGGCGGCGCCGTTCTCTTCATGATGGAGGAGGAGTTCTCTGATTGTTTCTTCTTTTATGAGGGGAACATCGCCGCAGAGGATCAGCACCGGCCCGGTCGTTTCTTGCAGATGGGGAACGGCCTGCTGAATGGCGTGGCCGGTGCCTAACTGTTCCGTCTGGAGGGCATAGTCCAGATCGAGTCCGGCCAGGCTTTTCCGGACGGCATCGGCCTGGTGTCCCACGACGACAACGATCTTTTCCGCTCCGCTCTTTTTCGCCAGCGCCACGGGGAAGATAATCATGGGACGGCCGAGGAGGGGATGGAGGACCTTGACGCGGTCCGATTTCATCCGGGTTCCGAGGCCCGCTGCGAGGATAACTGCGGTAACGGTTCTTCCCTGCTCGTTCATGCGGGCTCTTTTCCTTGGGCGCCGGGCAGACTGCACCGTTCGGCCGGTGTAATCATTCCGGCGGAAATGATCATCTTCAACCCTTCTTCCACGGTCATATCCAATATTTTAACATCCTTTTCCGGGAAGATAAGAAAAAAACCGGAGGTCGGGTTCGGGGTGGTCGGGATGAAGACATTGACCAATTTCTCGTCGGTGATCTCCCGGATCTCGCCCCGGCATTCGCTGGTGAGAAAACCGATGGAATAGATCCCTTTCCGGGGATATTCCACGAAGACCACTCCTTTGAATCGTGCCTGTCCCTGGGTGAAGAGGGTATCAACGAGCTGTTTGACGAACTTGTAGATGATCCTGACGAACGGGATTTTATCGAGAATCCGTTCGCCGATCTGTCCTAATTTCCGGCCGAAGAAGTTGCTGGCGAAGATCCCGATGAGGAGAATCAGGCAGGCAAGCAGAAGAATCCCCATCCCCGGGAAATAGATCTTCAGATAGTGCCGGATCGGGTAGCCGATGAGCTGCTCCACCGGAGGGAGCAGGATCTTCAGGATCCAGTAGGTCAGGCCGAGGGGAAGGGTGACCAGGATCCCCGTAATGAAGTATTTCCTGAGCAATCTGCGGATCGTTTTCGTCATCTGTGAATTCCGCTCCTTCCGGGTCCGACGCAGGATGCGGAATTATAGGCCGACCCCTTGTAACTTTGCAAGTTTTTTCAGGCGGAAGGGGCAAGAAAGGGGTCACGTGGAGGGGGTGCTTTCCCCCCGCGGGGGAAGAAAAACCGCCCCCGACGGAAACCGGATGGTCGACCGGGCCTTTCAGCGGCCCCGCTTGCGCACAACGGCAAACAATCCGGCCAGTCCGCCTGAGAGGAGCAGGAGAGAGGATGGTTCCGGAACGGGGGAATAACGATAAGATGTCAATTCCGGGATCTCGTTATCCGTCCCCTCCAGGAGGGTTCCCGTATTCCCCAGATAAAGACCCGTGAAGAGATCGTTATCATAAGAATCATAGTCGGCAAACCGGAAATTCCAGTCGATCGTTCCGTTCTGGTAAAGAATCATCTCAAAATTGTTTAAATAAAAACAACCTTCATCTTCATAAGTCTCCGTCAGATAATCAAAGATCACGCGGTCGGACAGCGAGTCATCATATCCGTACGCCCCGTAATCATAAGACGACAGATCATCATATGCCGCCAGTAGGTAGGTCGCGGAAGAATTATCAGCAATCAGATCGTCGACATTGCCATAGCCATAGCCTGTCGGTGTTTCCGTCCAGGAGAGCAGCTCCACGTAACCGTTCGAGTCCATGTCGAAGGCGTCGAATGTTTTCCCTCCAAGGGTTACGGGAAAGGGAAGCGCAATCTTTCCGGAAGAATTGTCATCCGCGGAATCGGTCCATGTCAGATCGGGTCTCTGCCAGTTGTAGGCCGTTTCGGAAATGGTGCCGTCGACGGTATAGGCTTCGACGGCTCCTGCATACAGTCCCGTCGCGAAGAACAGGGAAATAAGCCATAACAACATCATAAACTTTCTCATTAGTGATCTCCTCTTTCACCGATGGATAAAAAAAGATTCAGATCTCAGCACCGCTGTTATCCGTATATAAACATTAGTAACTTCTGACAGGTAAAAGTCGCGGAGAAAATGAATTTTGTTGAGCATAATTTACAGCAAGGGAGGGGCTCTTCCCCGTAACCATTTGTTTTTATTAAGAAAAGAATAGGGGAACAGGCTGGTTTTCTTGCGTGGACTCTCTCTTCGGCGGAAGAGCTATCTTCATGTAGCTCCGACCCCTGGTGCATTCAGATTTTGCAGTTGATTTTGATCTTAAACTCTGTGCCTGTGTGCCTTTGACACTTTGCCCCCTGGTCTATCCCCGTGACTCTCCTGTTCCCCGTGGTTAAATGTTTTTGACTTTAGATCTTGCCTTTGCCGAATCCCGATGATCTTCGATTCACCTGTCTCTATGAAAAATCGGGGGAAGTCCTGGAAAGCCATTTCCCTTGAATTTCCGAGGTGTATTACCTATACTGCCTCCTTATGAAGGGAAAGCTGATCACTTTCGAAGGAATTGAGGGGTGCGGCAAGACGACCCAGGTCGATCGGACCTGCCGCTGGATGGAGAGTCAGGGACGCCCCTTTCTCCGAACCCGGGAACCGGGGGGGACCGGAATCGGCCGACAGATCCGGAAGATCCTCCTCGATACGCGGAACCGGACCCTCGATGCCATGGCAGAGCTGATGCTCTATGCCGCCGACCGTGCCCAGCATATACGGGAACTGATCCGGCCGGCCCTTGACCGGGGTGAGTGGGTTCTCTGCGATCGGTTTGTCGATGCCACCCTTGCTTATCAGGGGGATGGCCGGGGGCTGGACCGAAAAACCATCGCCACCCTCAATGAGATGGCTACGGGAGGGTTGAAGCCGGCGCTGACCCTGCTGATCGATCTTCCTGTTGAGATCGGCCTCTCCCGTGCGATTCGGCGGAATCATCAGGAAGGGGCGACAAGGGAAGAAGGGCGTTTCGAGGCGGAAGAGGTTGCTTTTCATGAACGGGTACGCGGGAGTTATCTCCGGATGGCCGAAGCGGAACCGGACCGGTTTCGTCTCCTCGACGGAACCCAAAGCCCCGACGAGATTCACCGAGGGATCGTATCGTTTCTGAGCCCCTGTCTGTAGGGGCGTTGAAGAGAGGTTGCAGACCGTGTCTTTTTCAGAAGTGCTGGGCCAAGCGCAGGCGATAGAGGTTTTGCAGCGTGAACGGAGCCATGAACGGATCCCCCATGCCTATCTCTTCTGCGGCCCGGACGGCGTCGGGAAAAAACGGACCGCCTTCGCTCTGGCGCAGTCCCTCCAATGTGAGACCGGTGGGGTTGATGGCTGCGGTGATTGTCCGGCCTGCCGCAAGGTTGCACACGACCGGCATCCCGATGTCCATTTTTATCAGCCCGTCGCCCGGACCAAGGGGGCCATGTCGAAGATTTATATCGATCAGATCCGGGAACTCCAGGGAGCCATCTCCCTGAAGGCGATGGAGGGACGGAAAAAGATCATGATTGTCGACGATGCGGACCGGATGGTCGATCAGGCCGCCAATGCCCTGCTCAAGACCCTCGAGGAACCGCCGGGAGATTCTCTCCTGATTCTGATTGCGACCTTCCCGGACCTCCTTCCGTCAACGATTCTCTCCCGGAGCCGGAAGGTCCGCTTCCGGCCGTTGTCCGACGAGTTGGTGACGCGGGTTCTGATGCGGGAACGGGGAATGACGGAAGAAGGAGCGCGGACACTGGCCCGTTTTGCCCAGGGGAGTCTTTCCCGGGTTATGGAAGTGGAACCGGAGGATCTTCTCACCCACAGGGAAGAGTTCCTGAAGGAAAGCGGTCGGTGGAAGGAAGGAGACCTGGGCGCTGTTTTTGATTTTTGCGCACGCTTTGCCAAGAATAGCGGCGATGCCGTAGATTTTATCCACTACCTCCTGGAATGGACAAGGGATCTGATCGCCCTGAAACTGCAGGGACCGGAAGGGGTTCTGATCTATCGGGACCGAATCCCCGATCTTGAGGCGGGCTGCCGGGGGACGACAGTAGAGGATCTGCTGGAGCAGTTTGACCGGCTGCAGGGGACCTTGAAAAAACTGGATCGAAATGTAAATCCGAGGCTGGCGCTGGAGATCGCCTTGAGCCGCCTGGTCGCATGAAGGAGCCCTCTCCCGTTTCCGGGATGGACCCACCGAGGGAGCGGGACGGCAGCACGGCTGGAGAAAATATGGCAAAAATTGTAACGATCTGTTTCAAGAACAGCAATAAAAAATATAATTTCGATCCCGGAGACCTTGATCTCAAAGTCGGCGACCGGGTGATTGTGGAAACGGACAAGGGCCTGACCTGCGGGACCCTTTCCGGCGGGATTCAGCAGGTTAGCAGCGATTACCTGAAAAAACCGCTGAAAAAAGTTATACGCGTGGTTGGCGAGAAGGACCTGGAAAGACTGGAGGAGAACCATCAACTCGAACAGAAAGCCCGAAAAATTTGTCTCGACCGGGTTGCCGCCCGACGACTTCAGATGAAACTGGTCGAGGTGGAGTATCTTTTCGACCGGTCCAAGGTGATCTTCTATTTTACGGCCGACGGACGGATCGATTTCCGGGAACTTGTCCGGGACCTTGCCTCTCAGCTTCGGGTCCGGATTGAGATGCGCCAGATCGGTGTCCGGGACGAGGCGAGGATGCTGGGCGGGGTCGGTCCCTGCGGGAAGGAGTTCTGCTGCCGGTCCTATCTGCAGGAGTTCGAACCGGTCTCGATCAAAATGGCCAAGCATCAGAACCTCTCCATCAACCCGGCCAAAATCTCCGGGGTCTGCGGCCGGCTGCTCTGCTGCCTTAGCTACGAAAACAGTTTCTATCACGGGTTCAAGAAAGGCCTGCCCAAACCGGGAAAAATGATCATGACGGCCGGCGGGCCGGTGAAGGTCCGCACGCATAACGTACTGCAAGGGAGCATAACCGTCATGGGCAGGGAAGGGAAAAAGGTCGATCTTGTCGAACCGGACCTGTCACACCTCCGGAAAGGGCTCCCCCTCGAAAGAGACCTTTTTGCCGGGGAAGAGAAGAAGACGGCGCCCTTTGCTCCTGTACCGGCCGAATCCGGCCCCAAAGAAGTTGCCGATAACGGGACAAAACCGAAACCGAATGCAAAGTCAAAACCAAGATCTCGTTTCAAACCGAGGGCCGGACAGTCAAAACCCCGGAAGGCGGCTCCTTCCGAAGGGGAGTCGGACGGCCTTTTAAACAAGCTGAAGAAAATGACGGGAATACAGAAGGATGAGGAAGAGGGGCGCAAAAAACGTCGGCCGAGACGGCGGCGAAGACGCAGACCCCGGGGGAAAGCCTCTTCCACATCGGGGGGCGAGAGCAAAAATTAATCAAAAGGGAGTTCTTAGTTCATGAAAAACCCTTTCTACCTGACGACACCGATCTACTATGTCAATGATGTTCCCCATATCGGCCATGCCTATACCACGACAGCGACCGATGCCCTGGCCCGGTACCGGAGGATGATGGGGGATTCGGTCTTCTTCCTGACCGGCACCGATGAACACGGGCAGAAAGTGGAAAAGAGCGCCGCCCTCCAGGGGATCTCCCCGAAGGAGTTGGCCGACCGGGTGGTGGGACGATACCGGACGCTCTGGCGGGAGATGACCATTTCCAACGATGATTTCATACGGACCACCGAGGCCCGGCACAGGGAGGCCGTGCAGTCCCTCTGGAAGACCGTCGAAGAAAAGGGGGACATCTATCTCGGGGAATACGAGGATTGGTACTGCACCCCCTGCGAGACCTTCCTGACGGACCACCAATTAGTGAACGGGGCCTGCCCGGATTGCGGACGTGTTCCCGAACGGCTCCGCGAGGAGAGCTATTTCTTCCGGATGTCCCGCTACGGCGACCGGCTCCTCGATTTTTATGAGAAACATCCCGACTTTGTCCGGCCGGAATCCCGCCGGAATGAAATCGTTCAGTTCATCCGGGGAGGGCTTCGCGACCTGAGCATCAGCCGTACCACCTTCTCCTGGGGGATCCCCGTGCCGGGCAACCCGAGGCATGTGATCTACGTCTGGTTCGATGCCCTGACAAACTACCTGTCGGCCTTGGGGTTCCCGTCGGATCGGGAACGTTTCGAGACCTACTGGCCGGCGAAGGTCCATGTGATCGGCAAGGATATCCTGCGGTTTCATGCCGTCTACTGGCCGACCTTTCTCATGGCGGCGGGACTGCCTCTGCCGGAGCAGGTTTTCAGTCACGGCTGGTGGACGGTGGACGGGGAGAAGATGTCGAAATCGAAGGGGAACGTCGTCGATCCGGGGAAGATGGTCGAGCGGTACGGCGCCGATCCCTTCCGCTACTTTCTGCTCCGGGAGGTCCCTTTCGGTCTGGACGGTGACTTTTCGGAGAAGGCCCTGGTGGGACGGTTTAATTCCGACCTGGCCAACGACCTGGGGAATCTTTTCTCCCGGGTGACGACCATGCTCGGCAAGTACTGCGGCGGGAAGGCGGTACGGACCGGCGGAGGCGGGGAACTGCGGGAGAGGGCCGAAGCGGTCCTGGCCGCGGTGGACGGTCACATGGAAAAACTCGCCTTTCACCTGGCGCTCCAGGAGATCTGGGGGCTGATCAATGCCGCCAACCGCTATGTCGACCGGAAGGCGCCCTGGACCCTCGCCGGGGATCCCGGCCGTCATGACGAGCTGAATGCCGTCATGTATCATCTCATCGAGACGCTTCGGCTGGTGACCCTGCTGATCTCTCCCTTCATGCCGGCGACGGCGAAGAAATGCGCCCTGCTCTTCGGGATGACGGAGAAGGATTTCCGGAAGGAGAACCTGGTCTGGGGGAAGACCTCCGATGGGCTTTCCGTCTCCAGGGCGGAACCGCTCTTTCCCCGGCGGGAGAGGAAACCCGATGTTGCCGTGCCGAAGAAGAAGGAGGTCAAAGCGGAGAAAGAGAGAAAAAAAGAGCTTCTTACCCTCAAAGAGTTTGCCTGCCTTGATCTTCGTTCCGGGGTGATCCGGGAGGCCGGGCCGGTGCCGGAATCGGACCGGCTCCTCCTGCTGAAGGTCGATACGGGGGAGACCGATCCCCGCCAGGTGGTGGCCGGGATTGCGGAAAGATACCGGCCCGCCGATCTGATCGGCCGGGAGGTGGTGGTCGTCTGCAATCTCAAGCCGGCGAAGATTCGGGGGGTGGAGTCCCGGGGAATGATCCTGGCCGTGGAGGGCAAGGATGGACTTGTCCTGGTCGGTTTTGATGAGAATGTCGGACCGGGGAGGAAGGTGCGGTAATGAAAAGCTGTTCAAACCGTTCAAAAAGTTTCAACCGTTTAAGCGGCAAGGTTGTATCATGTTGATCGATTCCCACGCCCACCTGACGATGGACAAATTTAAAGAAGACCGGTCCGAGGTCCTGGCCCGGGCCCATGCGGCGGGGGTTGATACGATCCTCACGGTGGGAACCGATCCTTCCGAGTGGGAAGGAGTCTGCGCTCTGGCCCGGATGGAGGGGGCGGTGGAGATCTATGCCGCGCTGGGTCTTCATCCTCATGAAGCTTCCTCCTGGTCGGAGGCGTTGGCGCAATCCCTGCGGACCCGTTGCGCCGGTGAAAGGGTGGTGGCCCTGGGGGAGATCGGTTTCGATTTTCACTATGATCATTCTTCCGCGGCGGAGCAGGAGGCCGCCTTCCGGGCGCAGGTCCGCCTGGCGAAAGAACTCTCCCTCCCCCTTGTGGTTCACTCCCGGGAGGCGGAGGCCGAGACCATGCGGGTCCTGCGGGAAGAGGGGGTATCCGGAACCGGGGGGGTGATTCACTGTTTCTCCGGCAGCCGGGAGATGGCGCGGCAGGCGCTGGAACTCGGTCTCTTCATCTCCTTTTCCGGGACTCTGACCTTTAAGAATGCCGGGAACCTTCGGGAGATCGCCCGGGAAATCCCGATCGAGAAAATGCTCATCGAGACCGACTGTCCCTATCTTGCCCCGCAGCCGGTACGGGGCAAACGGAACGAACCGGCCTATGTTCGTTATGTCGCGGAGGTCCTGGCCGATCTCAAGGGGCTGACAGTGGAGGATGTGGCCCGAATCACCCGTCACAACGCGCGGGAACTCTTCTCCATGGGTTCGGCGGACACCGAAGGGAAGATCGCCTACCGGATCCGGGATTCCCTCTATCTGAATATTACCAACCGTTGCACCAATGCGTGCGGTTTCTGCGTCCGCAACCACAGTGATTTCGTGAAGGGGCATAACCTCCGGCTGGATCGTGAGCCCGGGGCCGCTGATGTGATCCGCTCCATCGGGGACCCGAAGGAGTATCGTGAAGTCGTTTTCTGCGGGTACGGGGAGCCGCTGATCCGTATCGGACTTGTTAAGGAAGTTGCGGCATGGATTCACGAGCAAGGAGGCCGGGTTCGCATCAACACCAACGGTCAGGGAGACCTGATTCACGGACGGAAGATCGTGCCCGAGCTGTCCGGTCTGGTCGATGCCTTTTCGGTGAGTCTCAACACGGAAAATGAAGAGAAATACCGGGCCATCTGTCGGCCCCGTTTCGGTTCCGGGACCTATGAGGCGGTGCGCGATTTCATCCGGCAGGCCCGGGAGATTGCCGAGGTGAGTGTCACCGTCCTCGATCTGCCCGATGTCGATGTGGAAGCCTGTATGAAAATTGCTTCGGAGGAGTTGCAAGTCGGTTTCCGGATGCGATATTATGACGAAGTGGGGTAACGACTCAGGTCACCTCTCTTTTCCCGCATGACTGCGTTACGCATGCCGTTCTGCAACCATGTTGCAGAACGTCGCGTGTCTCGCTTTATATAATTGTTGCCGCTTTCAGCGGCTATTCAATTAGGGAATCTTGAGGTATTGCGGTGCTCAAATCCTCAACGTATGAAAAATACGCCTCCGGTTTTGCGCTCCTCATGCCTTGTCCTGCGGGAAAATAGAAGCAACCTGAGCCGTTACGAAGAGGGGTAAGTTCCCGATGCAATCCCATGGCGGGTGGAGCGATTCTTCCGGATGAAGAAAAAAAATAAGCCGGGCGACCAGTGGACGATCTATGATCTCGATCTTTTCGCCTTCGAGAAGATCCTGAAAAAGGCCTCCATCGGCCTCGGTCAGACCCTTTTTCTGCTTGATACGGAGGGGTTCTTCCTGACAGCCCCCCCCCCGGAACGACCGCCCTTTTGCAAGTATGTCCTGGACCACAAGGAAGGGAGCTTCCGTTGCCGGGAGAGCATGGCCAAAGGGCACAAACGGGTCATGGAGGAGGGAAAGTCCTCCATCTTCTCCTGCCATGCGGGGATGGTCAAGGTCACGGCGCCGGTGTGGGTCGACAACCGGATTGTGGCGGTTCTGAACGGCTGTACCAGTACTCTCCTTCATGATGGCAGTCCTTTTCCACAGAACAAGTTCCGACGCAGTATCCGGGAACTGGACATCCCGGGAACAATCTTCGGGCAGATCCGGACGGTTTCCAAGGAACAGGTAACGGCAACCCTTGATCTTCTCGTAGCGATTGCCAACCTGATTGCCGAGACGTCGGCGGAAAATCTTCGGACCCTCCATCAGGTCGAAGAGGCGACGAAACATATCAAGCATCAGAATGAGCGATTGATCGCTCTCTATGATTTGAACCAGATCCTTCAGAGTCCGTTGTCGCTCGATGAAAAATTGCTCGTGATCCTCACCTCTCTGACGGCCAACGAAGGGTTCGGGTTCAACCGGGCCATGCTGCTCCTCTTGAATGAAAACATGACCTGCCTCGAGGGGAAAATGGGGGTCGGACCCTCCAGCCGGAAGGAGGCTCTTTCCGTCAAAAGGCGGCGGACCTACGGGATGGATGAAAGATCCTTTTACGAGAAAATCCGCCGGCAGGAAATCCGTGTTGGAGAGGAGGACGCCTCCTTTGATGATCTGGCCCGGTCTCTTTCCTTCTCTACCCGGGACAAATCGGTCTACCCCGTAGCCGCCCTTTTTGGAAAGGGCCCTGTCATCTTACAGAGCCGGGGGGAACGGAAGGTCCCCATAGATCCGGCCTTGAAAAAGGTCCTGGGCAAGACCCGCAGTTTTCTGGCCATTCCCCTCATTGAACATGAAAGCCCCATCGGCGTGATCCTCACCGACAACCGTTTTTCCGGACGGGCGGTCGGAAAGGACACCCTCCAGATCCTCAGTGTATTCGCCAACCAGGCGGCGACGGCCATTTCCAATTCAAAACTCTATTCAATCCTGCAGGAGAAGATCTTCCAGTTAGCCGAATCGAACCGTCAGTTGCACAAGGTGCACTCCCGGATGATGCAGATGGAACGATTTTCCATCATGGGGTCCGTGGCGGCCGGGGTCGCCCATGAAATCAAAAACCCCCTGAATGCCATTGTGATCTATCTGGAATTGCTGAAAAAGGAGATTGCCAAGGAGAAGCCGGAAAAAAGCAGGATTTCCGAGAAGCTCAATGTGGTGGAACAGGAGATCGAACGCCTCTCCGATATGGCAACGGAATTTCTCTCCTACAGCAGCGTGGAGCAGTTGGAAATGAGCCCCATCGATATCAGGATCCTCCTGCAGCAGGTCCTCCGTTTTATCGGATATCAGGCGAAGGAACAGAATGTGACCATCAAAAAGTCTTTTGCCCGCTCCCTGCCGGAGATCTCCGTCAACCATAAACAGATGAAACAGGTTTTCATCAATATTATTTTGAATGCCCTGCAGGCCATGCCGGAACGGGGGGAACTTACCGTCTCGCTGAAAAAGGCTGTCCCAAAGCCCGGCTGTTTGCAGATTACCTTTGCCGATAACGGGAACGGGATTGCCCCGGAAGTCCGGGAGCATATCTTTGAACCCTTTTACACCACCCGGAAAGGGGGAACCGGGCTGGGACTCTCCTTTGTGGACAAGGTCCTCAAGGAGCACGGCGGCGAAGTCGAGATTCAAAGTGCACCGAAAAAAGGGACCCGGGTGATTCTCTATCTTCCTCTGACGGCGCAGGGCTACGGCAGGGTCGATGTCCGGGAGCGAAAAACCACCCCGTTGTAATTTTTGATGGTGTCGTAAAAAGTCACGAAGCCCTTCGACCCTTCGGCCGGCTCAGGAGAGCCTTGCTCAGGGCGAATGGTGTAAGTTATTGATATTCCGTTCTTGTGGTTCGGCAAGCTTCCGAGCATGGTGAGCTTGCCGAACCACATGCTCGGAAAGTTTAATGGACCGTTCGTGGTGAGACTGTCGAACCATGAACGGAATCCGGAAAACGACTTTTTACGACTTTATCATTTTTAATCCACGGGTATTTTTCATTGAGTTGTAGCCTTGAATCCAATATAATAATATAGTTGCATCGTTTCAAATTCAGTGAGAAGCCATGACAAACCAGACAAATACAGACATCAAGATATACTATTATTTGTTCCTGAGAAACCGGACACTCTTTTTCAGCCTTTTTGTGGCGGTGTTTACAACGGTCTCCCTGAGCAGCCTTTTCTTCCCCAAGGTCTATGAATCGACTACGGTGATCCGAGCACAGAAGGAACAGCCCAATCCGATCGGAACCGGGAAACTGGTCCGGGAAGACCCGAGGTCGAACCTGAAAACCCTGGAAGAGATGATACTGAGCCGGACTTCGCTGAATCGTGCCATCAAGGAGATGAAACTGGACGGGGATATTGCCTCGGTTGAGCAGAGAGAACGTCTCTTGATGTCGGTCCGGAAGCGGGTCAAGATCCGCAGTATCGGAGCGGGTCTTTTTTCCATTGCCTTTCAGGATCATGATCCCGAAGGGGCGATGCGTTTTACGCAGACCCTGTCGTCCATCTTTATTGAAGAAAGCCTTGCGCTCAAGCGAAATGAGGCATATTCTTCCGTCGGCTTTATCAAGAAACAGAAGGATTTATACAAAAAAAAGCTTCAGGCGTCCGAAGAAGCATTGAGGAAGTTCAAACTGGCCCACATTGATGAAATGCCTGGAAAAGAGAATGCCAGCCTGGTCCAGCTTCAGCGTCTGCGCGATACGCTGGCCTCGACCTCGCTGGAGTTGCAGGAGGACATTCAAAAAAAAGAGCTGATTGCGAAACAGTTGTCCGGTGAAAAACCGATGGTGGTCTCCATGATGAGCGGAGGGGCGACTTCAACGGTAGACAAGATCAAGGTTCTGCAATTCCAGCTAAGTCAGCTCCTGGCGAATTATACGGAAAAACACCCTGATGTGATCCGGATTCGTTCGGAAATTGAAAAGCTAAAAAAGGAGGGAAGTGTCCCGGGGGCGAAGAGTGGACCGGGTCTCCCTCGGTCCGACGAATTTACGACGCTGAATCCGTTGCACCAGAAACTGAAGGAGAATCTGAATAACATCGAGATCAGTATCGGGACGCTGAAACACAAGGAGCAAATCCTGAAGGGAGAGATCCGGGAACTTGAAAAGAAGGTGCGGAGCATTCCGAATCGTGAAAAAGAACTCGTGGGACTTCAGCGGGATTATAATGTTAATGAAAAGATCTACCAGATGCTCCTGATGAAACTGCAGGAGGCTCGAATCTCAAAGGCGCTCGAAGTGAATCAGGGAGGAACCCGGTTCGAGGTTGTCGATCCGCCGAATCTTCCCGTTTTCCCGGTAAAACCGAACCTGCTCCATTTTCTTCTCGCGGGCCTGGCGCTGGGATGTGCCGCCGGCGCCGGCTCCATTTTTCTCAAGGACTATTTCAATTCATCGACCTGGGGGGTCCGTGAAGCCGAAGAGGTTTTTGGTCTGCCGGTTCTGGCGGCCGTCCCGGTGATTGAAACAGAGGAGAGTCTGCGAAAGAAAAAACACCGGCGGATCCAGTGGATCCTGGGTTCTTTTTTGTTCCTGCTCTGTGTTGCGGGGACAATCGCCTTTGCCGTTTTCCATGTGTCAATCCGATGATTTCATGTTTTGAAACTTAACATGTGAGTACCGCTGCTCATGTATACTGCATTTTACGGATTCAAAGAAAAACCCTTCAAACTTGTACCGGATCCCCGTTTTCTCTATATGAGCGAAGCACATAAGACGGCTCTGAGTCATCTACAATACGGGATCGAGGACCGGAACGGTTTCGTTGTCATTACCGGGGAGGTGGGGTCCGGCAAGACCCTCCTGCTCCGGGTCCTGATGAACAGTCTGCCGGCGAGCACTCAGGTGGCCCGCGTCATCAACACGAATTTCAATGCGCAGGAGTTGCTTGAGCATGTCCTCAATGAATTCGGTGTGGAGGTGGAGAGTCGGAAAACAAAACCCCAGCTACTCTCCATGCTGACGCGTGTTCTGCTGACGGCCTTCGCTGAGAAAAAAGAAGCGATCCTGGTGATTGATGAGGCTCAGAATCTCAGTATCAATGCCCTGGAAGAGTTGCGGATGATCTCGAATCTTGAGACCAACACGGAAAAGCTGGTGCAGATCGTCATGGTCGGACAGCCGCAGCTTCGACACAAACTGAATCTCCCCATATTAGAGCAGCTGAAACAGCGGATCACCGTACAGTATCATCTCGGTCCGCTAAACGAACAGGAGTGTGCAGGCTATGTGAACCATCGGCTCAAAGTTGCCGGGGGGGCGCCGATGGATCTTTTTGCTCCGGAAGCACTGAAGCTCATTTATGACTATGCCGGAGGCATCCCGAGGTTGATCAATGTCATCTCGGATGCTGCACTCCGCTTAGGCTATGTGGAAGGAACGAAGAGGCTGGATGAAAAGCTCCTCCACAGTGTCATGGAAGAGTTGCAGGAGATCGGTGATGGAGCGCCGCGGGCAGCAACGCAGCCTCGACAGGTGATGACGACGGTACTGGATCAGAATGCCGTGGAACTGAACAGAAAGTTTCAGGACCTCTACAACCGGATGCAGTCCGTCTATGCCGGGAAGGGAGAGGAGAGTCTGCTCCTTTATGAACAGTTGTTGAATGTTGAAAAGGAGCAGGACCCGAAGAAGCAGGCCACATTAAAGGCGCGGGAGGAGATGCTCTTTTCCCGGGAACAGGAGATCCACCGGAAACTCCTTGAGGTTTCCACCCGCCTCAACGAGGTCAATGCCGTCAAAGAAAGTCTGGAAGAGAAAAAGATCGAGATTCAGAACAAGGTCCTGGAAGTTGATCAGCAACTTCGCAGGATGCGGGAATGGAAGTCGGAAATGTCTTCCTCCTCTGCGGCCGGGTCGGCCGATCAGCTCCTGAAGCAGAAAATGGAAGCGTTGGAAGGCATCCAGCAACGTCTGCAGGAACGAGAAACCGACCTGAACGATAAGATGGAAGAACTGCGAAGTATCCTCCAGGAGCTGGAGCAGAAAAAGGTCCTTCTGGACCACCTGGGAAGCGAAAGGCCGATGGAGGAGCGTTTGAAGGACCTGGAGAAACAGCAGGCCCTGGTACGCCGGAAGGCGGAGGAGCTAATGAGCCGGCTGGGATTTCTCGAAAAGGAGATCCGGACGGAACGAAAGGAAAAAGCACAGGGGCCGCCCCCCGGGGGTTCCTCCTCAAACATGCAGGGTATACAGGATCAGGAGTTTCGGAAAGACCTGATTCATCGTGTGGAACGGTTGAAGTCCGATATTGATACTCTCGGTTTTCAGAAAAAGCTTTTTCATGCTTCAACGGAAAAAGACGACAAAATTCAGTCCCGACTGGAAAAAATCGAACGGCAATTTTCTTCTCTTCAGAAAAAGGAGGAACGCCTGCTGAGCAAGATTGAGAATATCCAGGAGAGTTCACGGCTTTTAGAGAACAAGACATTCGCCGTCGACGAGATGACGGAAAAGGTAACCCGGCGGGACAGACTGCTGGAAAAGAAGCTCGGTGAGTTGTACAACCTGATTTTGGCGATGGAGAGAAAGGACCCGCTCTTTCCGGCCCAAGAGGTCCGGTCGGCCTTACCCGTTTTGGCGGGGGAGGACGGGGTTGAAAGGACGGCTGGGCTGTCCGGAGCCGAACCCGCCGGAAAGGCTTCGGCGCCGGGCCGACGGTTCAATATGCTCATCCGTGAAATTTTGAAAGGATCGTAAGCAATTGCCCCGGGGATGCCCCGGTGGGTGGAGAGAACAGAGGTTGTAATGGAAATTCAAGGATTGCTTCAGGATGTGTCGGTTTCGGCACTTCTCCTGCAGGCGGAATCGGAAGAACAAACGGGTGTCCTCTATCTGAAAGGAGAGGGGATGATCGGTGAAGTGGCTTTTGAAAACGGACGGATCTATGCGGCCGCTTCTCCTTTTGTCCGGGAACGGATCGGACAGCGGTTGATTCTCGAAGGGGTCATCCGTCCCGCCGATCTCTATCAGGCACTGCAGGATCAGGAAAATCACCCCAAACATGCCTTGGGAGAACTTCTGGTGGAACGGGGACTCCTTCCTCCGGAACGTCTTCAGGAGTTCCTGACCTTCCAGATCGAAGAAGCCGTCCTCCATCTCGCCATGTGGCAAAAGGGGCGTTTTACTTTTGAACGGCGTTCCCGGCGAAAGAAGCATCCGGTGGGACTTTGTCCGGGTAAAATTCTGGAGCAGAAGGAACGTATGATGAAACTGAAAGAAGAACTCCCCCGCGGGGTGATGGAGTGGGTGGAAAAGTCTCCCGATTCATGCCTTTTCCACCGATTCCAGTCCGATATGGAAAGAACCTTCTCGCGGGCGGAACGGTTTGAGCCCCGGATTATCATTCTGCTGGTTGAAGGAGATTCGCGGATGCGGATGATGGTCCACGATGAACTGGTGAAACACAATTTCAGCATCAAGGGGGCCGGGAATGTCACGAAGGCCCGGGCACAGATTGACCACCTGCTGGAACAGGGCTACAGCCCGATCGTGGTGACCGATGTTGATTTTCCGCACCGGAAAAAAGAGATGCAATTAGAAGGTCTCTCTTTCATGGAGACCCTGCATCAGGAACATCCGGAGATTCCCATTCTGGTTTCCACCTCGTATCCAATTTCAAATCTGCGTAGAAAAATCCTCTTTTCAGGCGGGATCTTCTGCCTGGTGAAACCGGACCTGGACGTCCTTTCCTCTCGAAATTTTGAGCAGGTCTTCCAAGCCTATATCCGGGAGTTAGGATATTGCCTCGATCTCAGTATCCAGCAATATTATCAGCAGTATTATCGGGAGCGGGCGGAGATCCTCCGCGATGATCTGATGGAAAATCTGATGAATGCCCGTGCGGAAATCAATCGTCTCGGGAGTCACTCGATTGAAGAGACAAAGATCCATGATCTCTACTACCGGGTGAGTGATCTACTGGTTCGGCAGGGGAATGTGGACCATGCCATTGAGGAGGTCCTGAAATTTTTGGCGGAGCGGTTCGACCATGTGGCCCTCTTTCTGTGGGGCAAGAAGTATCTGAATGGTTATCTGGGCCGGTCGAACCTCCGGGCGGATTTCGGAGAGACGGTGGCCAAGGTCTCCGTGGAACACGGCCGGATCCCCTTTCTCGTCGGCCTGAACAAGAAAACTGTTTTTACCGGCCCACCGCCGGAAGAGGATTCCTACCGTGAGTTTCTGGATCGTTTTCTCCCGGCTCCCCCTTCCTGGCAGCTTCTCTATCCGTTGGAAGTTCTGGGAAAGGTCGTCGCCCTGTGGTATGCGGACCGGGAGCAGGGAGAGGCATCTCTTCAGGAGACCCGGGTGCTGGTCGCCCTGGTGAATCTGATTGCCCTCTCCTTGAAAATGGATATTGAAGGTGTCGCGTAAAGGATGTCTCGTCTTGCATATGGAAGGATGTGAAGGGTGACGGAAAAAAATCAGAAACAGAAGATCGGCCAACTCCTGCGGGAGCTGAAAGTTGTCGACGAAGAGCAGCTTTCCCGTGCGCTGGAAGAGCAGAAACGAACCCGGGAACGGCTCGGTTCCGTCTTGATCAAGATGGGGTTTCTGACCTCGGAAGATCTCGACTATCTGTTGGCCCGGCAGTATAACGTTCCCTTCATCAGCCTGGAACAATACCGAATCGACACGCATGCGGCTCACCTCATTCCCGAAAAATACTGTCGGGAACACAACGTGGTCGCCGTGCAGCGGAACAAAAACCTCCTCAGCGTGGCCATGGCCAACCCACGAGACATTGTCGTGATCAATGAGCTTTCTTTTATTACCGGTCTTAAAATCGCTCCCGTGGTTAGTGCTGAAATCTCGATCCTCCGGACGATTGATGCTCTCTTTAAAAAGAAGGTCGTGGAAGAGACATCCCTGGACTGGGAGACGGAATTGTCCGCGAAGGAAGAGGTTGATATTGAAATCATCCGGAGCGAGGATGAACCGGCCGACATTGAAGACATTATCTCCTCCTCAGAAGAGGCGCCCGTTGTCCGGTTGGTGAACCTGGTTCTTTTGGCGGCGCTCGACAAAAAGGCGACCCATGTTCATATCGAACCGCTTATGGACACGCTTCAGATCCGGCTTCGGATCGACGGAGTCCTGACGGAACTAACCACTCCGGCGAAAAAACACCACATCAATATCATCAACCGCTTGAAGATCTTAAGCACCCTGGATATTACGAAGCACAATCTTCCCCAGGAAAACTATTTTCAGATCCGGTCCCGGGGACGGTTCGTCGATGTCAAGGTGTCGACCTTTCCCACCCGTTACGGGGAGAGCATGGTCTTAAGTCTCCATGCCCAGTATCAGAAGACTCTCGATCTGGAATCTCTGGGGATGCATCCGGATGTTCTCCAGGCGTACAAACAACTGGTGAGCGCCAAACGGGGCTTTGTCTTGGTGGTGGGCCCCAACAACAGTGGGAAAACCTCCACGATTTATTCCACCTTGAATTATTTAAACCAGCCGGAAAAGAGCCTCTATACCTTTGAGAACCCGATCAAGAACCTGATCGAAGGGATCTTCCAGGGACAGCCGAATGAAAAAGCGGGGTTTTCCTATGCCGAGGGAGTTCGTGCCATCCTGGCCCAGGATCCCGACGTCATGATGTTGGGGGATATGAATCATGCCAAGGCGATTGGACACTCCCTTCAGTCCTCCCTCTCCCGCACCCTTGTGCTGGGACGGCTCAACTACAACGATGCGGCCGGTGCCGTTCTACACCTTCTCGATATGGGAATCCCTCCCTTCCTGATTTCCCAGGCGGTTACCGCCGTGTTGAGTCAACGGATGGTACGGCGAATTTGCCCCCACTGCTCGGAAAGTTATCTCCCTCCGGGAAAAATTATTGAAGAGATCAAAGATCATGCGGGAAGCAAGGAGGTCATCTTTTACCGTGGAAGCGGTTGCCGGGATTGTGGCGAGACCGGCTATCTGGGAACGGTCGGCATTTTCGAACTGGTCCGCATGAATGAGGAGATGCGTCGAATGGTACTGGAACGGGCCGGGCGGGATGAACTCCTTGCCGCCATTCGGCGGGCGGGGACCGTTACGCTCTATCGGGACGCTCTGCAGAAGGTTCTGAGCGGGCTCACCACCTATGAAGAGATCCTCAATATAGCGGATCTTGAAGGAATACGAAAAAAGTGAACAGGGGAAAAGATGCGGAGTATTGAAGAAGGATTGGAAAAGGCTCGACGGGAACGGAAGGGGACACAGGTCGAGGGGAATCATGCCTTCCTTCAGGAGTGGCAGGGACGGTCGATCGATCGATCAAAGTTGAGCGCCTATCTTGTTTCCCTCCTGGAACCGAAGTCTCTGGCTGCGGAACAGTTCAAACGTCTTCGTACTTTAATCCTTCGGAAAATGAAAAGCCGGATGGAAAATACGATTCTTGTGACAAGTGCCGTCCAGGGAGAAGGGAAGACCACGACGGCCCTGAATCTGGCGATCTCCGTCGCTCAGGGGATGAATGAAACAGTCCTCATGATCGATACTGATCTGCGAAAACCGGGGGTCCACACCCACCTGGGGATTGAGGCGGAGCGGGGACTCGTTGATTACCTGCGGGAAGAGTGCGACCTGCCCGAACTTTTGGTCAAAACGGAAGTCCCCAAGTTGACGATCCTTCCCTCCGGTACACCTCCTGAAAACCCTTCCGAACTGCTGGCCTCCAACCGGATGAGTCAACTGCTGCGGGAGGTCAAGGGACGTTATGACAATCGGTTTGTCATCCTCGACACTTCTCCGATCAATGTTTTTACGGACACATCAATTCTGGCGCCCCAGGTGGAGGGGGTCCTCCTTGTGATCAAGGACGGCGAAACCCCCCGCGATTACGTACATCGTGCGATTATGCAATTGGAGGGCACGAATCTTCTCGGGTTGATCCTGAATCAGTTCTCCGCGCCGGAATCCCTCAAGGATACCTATTACTATTATTATGATTATGATTACGATCGTTCGGACAAGTCCCGATCGTAAAGGAGCGGCTGTACAAGACGTCCGTTTTGCAAAGAAGCCGTTCAGGATTAGAACCCCATTTGTTCTTTTCTGGCCAGAAGAATTTCCTCGTTTTCCTCGTGATCAGGGTCCGGCACACAGGCCTCAACGGGGCAGACCTCGGCACACTGGGACGCTTCATGAAATCCCTTGCATTCGACGCATTTTTCCGGATCGATCACGTAGGTCGGGTCCCCCTCGGCAATGGCGCTGACGGGACAGACCGCTTCACATTCCCCACAGGCGACGCATTCATCGTTGATTCGATAGGCCATCTTGAGTTCCTCCCTTGAAAGATTTCCGGCATCATCAAAAGTCTCTCCGCCTGCTGCGTTTATGAGTCCGCATTGAGCTTCGAAGATGTTCCTATGTAATGACAGAGATTCCCGGACCTGTCAAGCATTCTCCGATTTTTGCGGGTTTTCTGTTGCCGAAAGCCTGCAAGACCGACGGACAATAAGGTTGACAGAAAATCAAGGAAACTTTATACTTTCTGCGCAGTAGTTGGACGGAATTGATCCCGGACGATGCGGGGGAAGGGAGAAGGAAATGAGGCAGATGCGTGTACTCTTTGCAGTCATGGGGCTGTGCTTTCTCATCAGCCTGTCCCAGGCCGAGGCGGCAAATCCGCGGATATCCTTTCAGGAGAAGGATTACAATTTTGGAACGGTGAAAGAAGGAACGGAGGTGACCCATGAATTCAGTTTTCGTAACGGGGGAGACGCCGATCTGGTCATCACCGATGTCAAGACCTCCTGCGGATGCACGGCGGCGGTGACTTCCGCCAAAACAATTGCCTCGGGAAAGAGTGGGACGCTGAAAGTGACCTTCAACTCCCGGGGGCGCCGGGGACACCAGACCAAGACGATTACCGTTTATTCCAATGATCCCGGACAACCCCGGGCGGCGGTCCGGCTGGAAGGTGAGGTGGATGCCGGAGATCAGCCGAAGATCTTTGTGAACCCCATGCGTCTCGATATCGGGGTCGTCCCCCCCGGGGAGTCGGTGGTACGGGAACTCTCGGTCAGTAACAAGGGAACGGCGGAACTCGTCCTGGAAAATTTCGTCGGGCGAAACAGCGTCGCCGTGGAAACAACGGGTGGCGCAAAGATCGAACGGACGGTGAAACCGCAGAAGACGGTCAAAATCCGGGTAATCGTCACACCGAAGAAGAGAGAAGGCGTCTACCAGGGCTATTTGCAGATCCGAAACAATTCCCTTCGTCGTATTGTTACGGTCCCCGTCTACGGTTACGTCAGCGATAAATACGAATTGAAACCGCAGTACCGATAGGGTATGGCACTTTTTGACCTCCACAAACGTCGCATCAACTATCTTCGCATCTCCGTGACCGACCGGTGCAATCTTCGATGCCTCTACTGTGTGCCCGACCGTGAACGATCCTTTCTTTCCAGGGAGGAGATCCTCCGTTATGAAGAGATCCTCCGGGTGGCATCTTTTGCCGTCCGGGAGGGAATTACGAAGATCCGTATTACCGGCGGGGAACCTCTGATTCGTCGCGGTGTCGTCGATCTGATCGCCCGTCTTCACCGCATCCCCGGCCTTGTGGAGATCAGCCTGACCACCAACGGCATCCGCCTCAAGGACCTTGCCCGTCCCCTTTATCTCGCAGGTGTGCGGAGGATCAATATCAGCCTTGACACCCTGAACCCGAAGCGGTTCCGCCGGATCACCCGGCAGGGGGCAATTGATGAGGTCTTCGCCGGAATCGCCGCTGCGGAGGCGGAAGGATTTTTTCCGATCAAGTTGAACATGGTCGTCATGAAGGGGGTCAATGACCATGAAATCCCCGAGTTTGTCCGCTTGGCCCGGGAGTCCCCCTATCACATACGTTTTGTCGAATTGATGCCGATGGGGCTTTGCCCCGTCCCCCGGCATTCCTTTCTTCCCGCCACCGAGATCCTGGACGCGGTCCGATCTCATGCCGATATCTCGCCGGTGCCCCCTCATCCCTATGAAGGTCCCGCCGTTCGTTACCGGATTCAAGGGGGCAAAGGAGAAATCGGGATCATCAGTCCTTTGAGCAACCACTTCTGCGGTTCCTGCAACCGTCTGCGGTTGACCGCCGACGGACATTTACGGAGCTGTCTCTTTTCGGATCGGGAGATCCATCTCAAGCCGGCCCTGCGAAACGGCCGGGATAACGCAGCGATCGAGAAACAGCTCAAGATCCTTTTTCAGCAGGCCCTTCACGCCAAGCCGGCCGGTCATATGATTCGTTCCGATGATTCCGCAGGCCTCGCCCGGACCATGACGGCCATCGGCGGCTGATCGGGAAGAGATTGTCATCGCCCGCCCGTAATCAATGGCGTTCACTGTATTTCCCGCAGGAGAAAAAAGGCGGATGCCCGACATCGAGATTCAGGGCCAACGAATCCACTACCTGGACCGGGGGAAGGGAGAGGTCGTCTTCATGCTCCACGGGCTGGCCGGGTCCTCCCGCTTCTGGGAGGATACCCTGAACGTTCTTCCGGAGGGGTTTCGGGGGATTGCGCCGGACCTGCCCGGGTTCGGAGACTCGGAAAAGCCGAAACGGAGATACAGCTGTTCCGATCATCTTGCGATGATGCAGGGATTGGCGAATTTCCTCGGGCACAAACCACTTTTTCTTGTGGGCCATTCCATGGGCGGGGTGGTGGCGCTCTTGTGGACACTGAATATGCCGGAGACCGTCCGGAAGATGATCCTGGTCAATGTCCCGGTCTCCGGAGGACGCGCCCTCCATGGACGGGGAAGAATCGGTGCCGCCCTGCCGGGTCTGGCTGCCGTACAGATCGGGCTCCATCTACCCCCGGTCTTGTGGATGCTGCGCAAATTTCTGCGATACTATTATGTTCTCGATCCCCGTTTCACAAAAGACGCAAGAAAGGCGCCCCTCTACAGTTTATGGGGAAACGCCAGGGCATTGAAAAGACTCGATCTTTCTCCCCGGTTGTCTGAAATCAAAGTCCCGACCCTGGTGATCGGCACCCGGAAAGACGGAATCGTCCGCCCTTCGGAATTTGAAAAAACGGCCCGGAAAATTCCCGGCTCCGAAGCAGTCTGGATCGACGGGGCCGGCCATTGTCCCACGTTGGAACGGCCGGAGGAGACTCACAGGATGATGATGGCGTTTCTGAAATCGTAAAACAGTATGGTAAGTGAAGGAGTTTAGAGATGAACGAAAAGGTCGCCGTCATCGGCGCCGGAGCCTGGGGAACCACCCTGGCCAATCTCCTTGCTAAAAAGGGAATAAACGTTTCCCTGTGGGTCTTTGAAAAGGACCTTGCGAAGAGGATGGGGGAAGAACATGAAAACCGGCTCTATCTTCCCGGCGTCCTGCTGTCGGAACGGCTTGTCCCCTCCTCCTCTGTGGAAGCGGTTGCGCACGGATGCCGAACTTTTTTGCTGGTGACTCCTTCCCACGTAACGCGGAAGGTGATCCGGGCCTTTGCGCCCTCTCTTCCCGACGATGCCCTGGTGATCAGCGCCGGCAAGGGGATAGAAAATGAGACCCTCATGACCCTGTCGGAGGTCCTGCCCGCGGAATTGCCGCAACTCCCGAAGTCGAACTTCGCCTATCTTTCGGGACCGAGCTTCGCCCGGGAGGTTGCCGCCGAACTTCCCACGGCGGTCTCCGTGGCATCGAAGGACCGCAGGACGGCCGAGGTGGTACAGCAGCTCTTCTCCACCCCCTACTTCCGGGTTTATACCACACCGGATGTGGTCGGCGTGGAGCTGGGTGGCGCCGTGAAGAACGTCATGGCCATTGCCGCGGGCTTAAGTGACGGCCTTGGGTTCGGTTATGATACGAGGGCCGCTCTCATCACCCGTGGATTAAATGAGATGTCCCGTCTCGGCACAACCCTTGGGGCGCTGCCGCGCACCTTCATGGGGCTGGCCGGGCTGGGGGATCTCGTCCTCACCTGCACGGGAGATTTGAGCCGGAACCGGACGGTGGGGCTGAAACTTGCCGAAGGCAAGACGATGGAGGAGATCGTCAGCACGACCCGGACTGTTGCCGAAGGGATCCGGACTACCCGGTCGGTTCATGACCTGGCTGCACGGGAGGGGGTGGAGATGCCGATTACCCGGCAGGTCTACCGGATCCTCTACGAAGGGATCGACCCGAAGGATGCCGTACGGGAATTAATGAGCCGGGACCCGAAGGATGAACTGGAAGAGGAGGAGGATCGAAAACGGATGGGGTGGAGTTCATGACACCGGGTGAGGTCTTTCGGATTTTCATGGGGATTTTCGGCGGCGTGGGGCTCTTTGTCTACGGAATGAAACGGACCGCCGGCGGTCTCCAGAAGGTCGCCGGAAAACGGATGCGTGACATCCTGAGCAGTCTGACCGACACCCCCGTCAAGGGGACCGTCATCGGTGCCCTCATGGCGGCCACGATTCAGTCTTCCAGCGCCACCACGGTCATGCTCGTCGGTTTTGTGAACGCCTCTCTCATGACGCTGACCCAGGCCATCGGCGTGGTCTACGGCGCAAACATCGGGACCACCTTCACCGTCCAGTTGATCGCCTTCCGGCTGGCCGACTACTCCCTTCTCCTTATCGGGACGGGGGTCCTCCTCTATGTCTCCAAGCGGAACCGGCTTGTTCAGTATCTCGGGCAATCCATCCTGGGCTTCGGTTTCATCTTTCTGGGGCTGAAGATCCTGTCCGAGACCACACTTCCCCTTCGTTCCTATCCCGGCTTCGTAGATGCCATGGTCTCCATGGGAGCTTACCCCCTCTTCGGGATCGTCGTCTCCGCTGTTTTCACCGGGATCATCCAGAGCAGCGCCGCCACCATCGGCATTGCCATGGTCCTCACCAGCCAGGGGATCCTCGATCTCAGTGCAGCGATTCCGATATTTCTCGGCGCCGACATCGGGACCTGCAGCACGGCACTGATCTCCAGCATCGGATCGAATCGGGAAGGCAAACGGGTCGCCGTGGCCCATCTCCTTTTCAACCTGATCGGGACGATGCTCATTTATCCCTTCATGGGACAGTTCCATGATCTGATCCTCTGGGTCTCCAACCCCTTTACCTCGAGCGTCTCCCGGCAGATCGCCAACGGGCACATGCTCTTCAAGCTCCTCGATACGCTGGTCTTTCTGCCCCTGACGGTCCCCTTCCGAAAACTGATTATCTTCATGCTCCCCATCGTCCCGGAACTTGAACGGGCCTTCCGGGTCCGTTACATCGATGAGCAGGTCCTTGACACCCCGGAAATCGCCCTGGGCGAGGCCTACAAGGAGGCGGAACGGATGGGGTACCGGGTCCTGGAGATGCTGAAGACATCCATCATCGTTTTCCAGGAGGATGATGATTACCTCCGGCAGAAGCTCAAGAAGATGGACAATGAGATCGACTTCCTCGATGATGCAATTACCCGCTATCTGACCACCCTTTCCCAGGGTGACCTGACGGTCGAGCAGTCCCAGCGGGAGGTCTCCCTCCTCTATTTTGTGGATGATCTGGAGCACATCGGGGACCTGATCGACAAGAGTCTCATGGAACTCGCGAGGAAGAAGATCGATCTCCGGCTGAGCTTTTCTCCGGCGGGCGTACAGGACATCATCCGGATGCACCACCAGGTATGTACGCACCTGCAACAGGCAATCCGGTCCTTTATGGAAGACGATGATGGCCTGGCCCGGCAGCTCCTTGATGCCTCGTCCCGCATCGAACAGCTGGAAGCCGATCTCCGTCTGGCCCATGTCAAGCGGCTCCACGGAGGACTTCAGGAGACGATCGATACCAGCTCAATCCACCTCGACGTGATCAGCACTTTCAAGCTGATCAGTGCCCACACCGCCAATATTGCACAGGTTGTCTCCGGAGAGGTCTGAAAAATGAAAATTCACCCGCAGGAAAAAAACCGGAAAGGAAGAGTGCATGGACCCCGATGAGTTGAAGAAATTGCTCCAGGAGATCCGAAAGGGAAAGATGAGTGTAACCGAAGGGATGAAGCGTCTGCGGGATCTCCCTTATGAGGATCTCGGTTTTGCCCACATCGATCATCATCGGGCACTCCGCCAGGGGAGTCCGGAAGTGATCTTTTGTGAAGGAAAAACGGAGAGCCGGATTGTGCAGATTGTGGAGCGGATGCTGGCACAAGGGTATGACGTGTTGGCGACGCGGGCCTCTCCGTCCATCTACCGGGAGATCCGGAAACTCGACGGGAAGGCCCGGTATTACACAGACTCCCGTACCATCGTGATCCGGCGGAAAAAGAAACGCCTTGTGGGAAGCATCCTGATCCTTTCCGCCGGGACCTCGGACATCTCCGTCGCCGAGGAGGCGGCCGTCACGGCCGAGACCCTGGGGAGCCGGGTGGAGACCCTCTACGACATCGGCGTCTCGGGAATCCACCGCCTCTTCGACCAGCGTGAAAAGATTATGTCCGCCCGGGTCCTCATTGTTGTTGCCGGAATGGAGGGGGCACTGGCCAGCGTTGTCGGAGGGCTGGTCGATAAACCAATCATCGCCGTTCCCACCAGTATCGGATACGGTGCGAGTTTCGGCGGGATTGCCGCCCTGTTGGGGATGCTCAACTCCTGTGCCGCAGGCGTGGCCGTCGTTAACATCGACAACGGTTTCGGTGCGGGGGCCATGGCACACCGGATCAACCTCCTCGGAAAGAGTCCATCGAGTTAAAGACTGTATGACCTGCGCCCAGCTGGAACCGAAAGATATTTACGACAAAGTCCTTCGGTGGACAGACAAAAGGGCCTTCCGCTATTTGTGCTGAAGGCCCTTTCCGACAGATGGTTCCCGACTGCCGTTGTTCTCAGATCTTTGCGAGCCACTCGGGGTGCTTGCTGTTTTTCCCGTGGACCGCCTCGAAGTAGCTCGACTGGATTTTCCGTGTCACCGGTCCCGGCTTGCCTTCCCCGATGGTCCGCCCGTCGATCTCCCGGATCGGGGTGATCTCGGCGGCGGTGCCGACAAAGAAGGCCTCGTCGGCGATGTAAAGCTCATCCCGGGTAAACCGTTCCTCCGTAACCTCAAGGCCCGCTTCCTTTGCGAGCGTCATCACCGATTCCCGGGTGATCCCCTCAAGAATCGAGGTCAGAGGAGTGGTCTTGATCCGTCCTTTCCGGACGATAAAGATGTTCTCTCCCGGACCTTCAGAGACATACCCCTCGGTATCCAGCAGAAGTGCCTCATGATAGCCGTGAGCAATCGCCTCCCTCTTGGCGAGCTGGGAGTTGATATAGGAACCGCAGGCCTTGGCCTTGGTCATGGCGGTATTGACATGGGTTCGGGCGTAGGAGGAGACCATGACGCGGATCCCGTTTTTCAGCCCATCTTCCCCGAGGTAGGTCCCCCAGGGCCAGGCGGCGACGGCAACCTGAATGGGATTGTCCTTGACGTAGAGTCCCATGTCCCCGTAACCGATGAAAACGAGAGGACGGATGTAGCATTCGGTGAGGCCGTTGACCCGGACCGTATCGAGGTTTGCTTCGAAGAGTTCGCGGTTCGTGTAGGGGATCTCCATCTGCATGATGTGAGCCGAGGCGAAAAGGCGATCCACATGCTCCTGCAGGCGGAAAATGGCCGAGCCGCCGTCGATTTCGTAACAGCGGATCCCTTCGAAAACTCCCATGCCGTAATGGAGGGTGTGGGTCAGGACATGGACATTCGCCTCCGACCAAGAGATGAATTTCCCGTCCATCCAGATTTTTGATGCTTCCTGAATCATTGCTTTCATTCTCCTGCAGAGAGTTACAAGTAAAATAAGTTATAAGATTCTTTCGGGCCTGTCAATCATTTTCAGGTTTGTGCAAATGGATTGATTGACAGGTATTTATAACTCATTGTAAAATAATAAAAAGTAATAAATTTATTTCGGATTTTTCATGATTTCGATCGCATTATCATTCCTGGTTTTCCTTGCGGGGTTTCTTACCGGGATTCCGGCGGGGTACTGTGTCCCGCCCGGAGGAGTGAGACTGCATCTTGATGAACACTACACCGGAGAGATTTCTCCTCCCGTAAAGTCCTTCCATTCAACGGTTCCGGTTGTCGAACGTCAGGGAACAGGCTCAGAACTGGATGGGTTTTCCCCGGAATTGCCCGTCCCATTTCATCCGGGTAGGACTCTTCTCGTCCTGGTCGGGATGACACTGTTCACGACCGTTTTTGTCCTGCGCCGGAAGAGTGCCGAAAAGAAAACTTATACTCAAACGTCATCCGCCATGCATGAGCCGGCGTGCCCGAAAGATCCTTTCCCTGAACGTCCGGACATACCGGAGAATTACTTAACCCTTTCCATGATTCGCTGTGATGGCGCGAAAAGAGGGAAGGTTAACCGGGACCGCTTGATGGTTCTTCTGGAATCGGTTCGTGATTCTTACGATTATTCCCGGTTGATCTACCGGATGGGAAGGCTCGGAATGAAGGAGGCCCTGCCCCGGATTCTCGGGGAACTGGCCCATCCCGATGCATGCGTCCGCAGGGCGGCTGCCGCAGCGCTGGTCCATTTGAAAAGTGATGGTGTTGAGGAGCGGATGATCAACATGGCCGGAGGAACCTCTCCCCATGTCCGCAGAGCGGCCCTGCTCGTCCTTTCCCGCATCGGTTCGGCACGATGTTATGAGGTTGTGCGTCAATCGAACTGGGATTTCGAACCGGAGGTACGAGAGGCTGCGGCCATTGCCCTGGGGCGGCTGCAGGTTCCCGATGCTGAATTTGATCTGCATCAGATCCTGGGCGATTTTGAAGAGTCGGTCAGAAAGCGGGCGGTCCGGGCTTCGGAACAGTTCTATGGGAGATTGCAGCAGAAAGGCGGATGACGGGAGTTCGGTTAGCGGCCGGATCGGTTTCCGGAATTCCGGATCTTCCGGAGTCCCTTCCGCAGCAGGATGATTACGATCCCGCCCAAGACGACGACCCGGGCAATTGTTCGTATCGCCACCCCGAACACCTCCCGATCAAGAATTTGCTCCAACGCCATGTTCCCTCCTTTTGCAGTCTGCCGGAACGGCTCTATCGGCGGGCCGGTCCCTCTCGCGGCGTATTGTTCTGAGTACCCTCGTCCCGAACGATTCCTTCGATCTCAAAGATTTCTCCCCACATGTGAAAACCGACCCGGTCTTTCAAGACCTTTCCCCGGAACCGGACAGGAAGATTGTCTTTCCGGAAGGGAGCGGGGAGATTGACCGGATCATAGCGCCGGCCATCCTTGCTCACGATCCCGTAGAATCCACCCTCCAGAGAGATATACCGGATCGTCCCCGGGATCATCGTTTCTTCCCTGGGACAGGCAACCAGGAGAAAGGACAGAAGCCCGAAAAGGATCAGGGTCTTTTTGATGTTGTCGGCAATCATTTCCGGCAATCTCTTTTTCCTTGATTTTTTCTTCCTGAATCATTCATGATATTTCTTCCATCAATAGCGCGTTCCGGAGTGGAAAGCAAGTTTTTTGCCGGGTCTGTCCCTATACGGAACAGATTACGGAGTATCATGACAGGGAAGCGTAAGAATGAATAAACGAAAAAAAGTGGGCAAAAACAATCCCCCTATGTCCCTTGCCGCTCTGAGTCTTGCGGTACTGCTTCTGCTGTCGATGCCGAGGATCCTTCTGGCGGGAGAGTCCCCGCAGGGGACCTGGGGCGGCAAGATGGAGTTCAGTCTCCTCACGGCCCAGGGGAATTCGAGTACCCAGACAGGAAGCCTCAAGGCGAAAGCGGCCAGGGAAACGAAAAAAGATAAATGGATCGCACGAACCGGCGGACTACTTTCGAACAGTGATGGAGCAAAAACAGCGGAATACTATTATCTCAACGGCGAATACAACTACCATCACAGTGAACTGACTTATAGTAGCTATTTTCTCGGTTGGCAAAAGGACACCCTGGCGGGTCTGAATACCCGGCTGACGGGCCGAGTCGGCCTTGGGCATACATGTTTCAAAAAGGAGCTTGATTCCCTGGTTACCGAGGCGGGACTGGCCGTCGTTTATGAAAACAAAAAAAATGAAGCCTCGAACACCTTCCCCGAGGGACGTCTCTTCGGAAAATACGGCCATACCTTCCGGGAAGGGGTAATTTTTACGCAGGAGGTAGAGGGGCTGCAGGATTTGACGATGCTCACCAAATACCGGATCAATTCCCTCTCGGCGCTGGAAGTGAGGCTCAACAACCACTGGGCCGTTAAGGTCTCCTTAACCGTGCAATATGACCATGACCCGGCCGAAGGGTTTCTGAAAACCGATACCTTCACGGAAACCTCTTTTGTCTATCAATTTTAGCAAGTTTTGTACACTCCGTGATTCCGTCTTGACAATATCCGGTCGGAGGCTGATACTTTACAAGTTTTTTTTCAATCGGTTTTGCTTCCTTATTCCCGGAGGTTTCTAATGAGAAAGATTATTGTCAGAGGTAGTTCCCGATGTCTGTTTCCTGTATTGCTCGTTATTCCCGTTCTTCTGATCTCTTCTTTTGCTTTTGCGGCCTCCTACCGGACCGTTCTGCAGCAGGACAGTCTTACCAAAATCGTTCTCAAAAACGGCCTGACCGTGGTCCTCTCCGAGAATCATGCGGCGCCCGTCGTTGCCTTCCAGATGTGGGTCAATGTCGGAAGCCGGAACGAGAGCGATGCCCAGGCAGGGATCTCCCATGTCTTTGAGCACATGCTCTTCAAGGGGACGGCGAAGCGGGGAGTGGGGGAGATTGCCCGTGAAGTCGAAGCGGCAGGCGGGAATATCAATGCCTACACCTCGAATGACCATACCGTCTACCACCTGGCTCTGGCGAGCCGGTACTTTGATGTGGGGCTTGATGTCTTGTCCGATGCCGTCCAGCACTCCGCTTTTGATCCGAAGGAACTGGCCAAAGAGGAGGAAGTCATCCTTGAGGAGTTCAAACGTTCCGAAGACATGCCGAGCCGTGTGCTTTCCACAAAACTCTTTGAAACGGCTTACCGGGTCCACCCCTACCGGCGTCCGGTCATCGGTTATGTGAAGACCTTCAAGAAGCTCACCCGGAAGAATATTCTCGACTATTTCCATGAGTGGTATGTCCCCAACAACATGACCCTCGTGGTGGTCGGGGATTTTTCCACGCCGAAGGTTCTCCCTTCCATTGTTCGGTCCTTTCAGGGGTTTGTCCCCCGCAAGAATCTTTTCCTGAGCGTTCCCCGGGAACCTGCACAGAGCCGGACCCGGGCCGTTGTCATCCGGAAAGAATCGAAGCAGGTCCTGTTCAATTTCGGTTATCATATTCCCGGTCTTCATGATCCGAAGAATCCGGCCTACGATCTGCTGGCGGCCATTCTCGGGCAGGGGAAGACCTCAAGGCTCTATCAGGAAGTCAAACGGAAACGGGAACTGGTCCATGCCGTCTCCGCCTATGCCTATACCCCGAACGATCCGGGGCTCTTTGTCGTGGAAGCCCGTCTGGATGGGAAATATCTGAAGAAGACCCTCGGGGCGGTCCTGGACCAGATCGAACGAATCAAGCATGAGCCGGTCAGTGCCGAAGAACTCTACCGGGCACGGGTCGGGATCGAAAGCGATTTTATCTATAAGAAGGAGACGATGGAGGGGCAGGCGGGGAAATTCGGAGCCTTTGAATCCGATTTCGGTGATCCTCTGCACGAAAAAGTATATCTAAGCGAGCTTGCCTCCGTGACACCGGCCGATTTGACGGCGATCGCCCGGAAAATCTTCCGGCCGGAGAACCTGACCGTCTCCATTCTGATCGATCCGAAGGAGCAACCCGGTCTGGATGCCGGAAAGATCCGGAAAATAGTACAGAAGTTGAACCGGGAAGCAGCAAGAGAATATGCGAAGCATAAAGAGACAAAACGGGGGGAGCCGGAGAAGATCGTCCTGTCCAACGGGATTCGACTGATCGTGAAGGAGAATCATGCCGTGCCGACGGTTGCCGTCAAAATTGCCTTCCCCGGAGGTGAACGGTACGAGACGGAACCGACCAGCGGACTCTATCACTTTATGGCTGCCATGCTGGATCGCGGGACGAAGAAACGGAGCGCGGATGAGATCGCCACCGAGATTGAAGAGATGGCCGGAAGCGTGAGCGGTTTTTCCGGCCGGAACAGTATTGGCGCGCAACTGTCGGTCTTGAGCCGGCATTTCGGGCAGGGTATGAACCTATTGGCTGATCTTGTACGCCATCCGGCCTTTGCCCCCGACGAGGTGGAAAAGACCCGAAAGGATATCCTTGCCGCCATTGTCCATGAAGATGACCAGTTGAGCCGCCGGGTGGGAAATCTCTTCCGTAAGACGTTGTACAAAACTCATCCCTACCGGATGCGGCTGATCGGAAAGATGGCGACGGTGAGCCGTTTTACACCGGCGGAGTTGCGGGAGACCTACCGGCATGTGCTGAACCCGGCGCAGATGGTGATCGCCGTGGTGGGGGACGTTTCCCGGGAGGAAGCCGAGGCGAAAGTCCGGGAACTTTTCGGGACGATGAAGAAGATCGCCCCGGTGCAGCCGCACATCCTCCAGGAGGTGCCCCAGGAAAAAATCCGGGAAAGCGTGGAGAGGGTCAACCGTCAGCAGGCACACATGATCCTCGGTTTTTTAGGGACCACGGTGACTTCCGGGGATCGTTACCCCCTGATGATTTTGAGCAATGTCCTGGCCGGTCAGGGGGGGAGGCTCTTCCGGGACCTTCGGGATAAAGAGAGCCTGGCCTATGTGGTCACCGCCTTTTCTCAGGAAGGAGTTGACCCCGGTTTCTTTGCCGCCTATATCGCATGCAGTCCGGAGAAGCTGGATGCCGCCCGTGCGGGAATCCTGAAGGAGCTGGCCCGGGTTCGGGATCAAAGGATCCCGGAGAATGAGATGAAACGGGCCCGGGAGAACCTGATCGGAAGTTTTGAAATTGGTTTGCAGACCAATGAGTCGATAGCTTCCACCATGGTCTTTGATGAACTCTATGGAAACGGCTTCGATGCCTACAAGGAATTTGCCCGGAAGATCGAAAAGGTTACGGCGAAAGACGTGCAGAAGGTTGCGGAAAGATATCTTGACCTGACCCGCTATTCCGTGGCGCTTGTAAAACCGGGGGAGGAATAGGGTTTGATCCGGAATGTGTGGGGCTATAATAGGCTGAATATCTTTGTAATTTGCTATAATAAAGAATTTTATTCTTTCTTGTTGACATAACAGGAGTATTGGTTCTATAATGTAAGAAATAACGAGATAATCCACCGATAAAGGCGACCCTGCGGGGGAGCAAAGCCATGGGCTGAAAAATCAGCATTCATGGCTGCCGAAGTGGATAAGGTGAGACTTCAATCGCCTATCCATCTTTCTCTGGTGGATAGGCGATTTTCGTTATATTCTCGAGCTCCTCCTGACAGGTCGGCAGGAAGTATTCTGCCGGCCTGTCACCCTCCTTTGCGGTGAATGATCTTTGCATTCGTCTTTCGGTTTTCCCCCATGTTCTCCTGTGTCAAGCCTGCCTGTGTGTGGTATAGACTGAACAGGTGTTTGGACCTGCCTGGAAAACCGGGGGAAGTCCGAGCTTCTTTCCTCTTGACATGGATGTATATATGATGCATATTGATGCATATGAGAACAACATTAAACATTGATGACGACATCATTAAAAAAGCATCAAAGCTCACGGGTGTGAAGGAAAAAACATCTCTGGTGAGGTTGGGGCTTGAGGCTTTAATTGCTCGTGAAAGCGCCAAGAGGCTTGCTGAACTTGGCGGCTCGGAAAAATCCCTTAAGCCTGTTCCAAGAAGAAGAATATCCAGGAATTAAGTATGGTTCTGGTAGATACTTCAATTTGGATATCTCATTTCAGGGATAACAATCAGCGCCTCAAAAAGCTTTTGATAGATGAATCGGTAGCATGCCATCCTTTTGTCATTGGTGAGTTGGCCTGCGGTAACATGAAGAACAGAAAAGAAGTTATCTCCCTCCTCCAATCTCTTCCTCAGGCCCTTGTTGCAGAGCATGATGAAATTCTTGCATTGATTGAGCACAAGAAACTAATGGGCGCCGGAATAGGCCTTATTGACGTTCATATATTGGCATCCGCACTGTTGACAAATTTGCCTTTATGGACAGCCGACAAAAGGTTGAGTGCATCTGCAATGAAATTGAATATTTTATATAGATAACCTATTCCCCTTTTTTTTCGCTTGACAAAATCGGTCGACTTATTATAATCAAGACGAAGAAGACATTTTTTATCCTGTTTTGGAGGGTTTGGTGAAACTGACGCGGGGCGGCGAATATGGAATTCGGGGAATGCTTTATCTGGCCATGCAGCCGGAGTCCGCAGTTACCCTTTTAAGTGAAATTTCTACGGTCGAAAAGATTCCCGAAAGTTATTTGGCGAAGATTTTTCAAACGCTGACGAAGGTCGGCCTGGTCCGTTCCCACCGTGGTTTCAAGGGGGGCTATTCATTAGGGCGGTCGTCCGGTGAGATTACCGTCAAGGATATCATTGAAGGGGTAGAAGGGCCGATTGTTCTGAATCATTGTCTCCAGAAGGTGAGTAACTGTTCCGAGGGATACCGATGCAAGATCCAGAATGTCTGGAAAGATGCACAGGATGCCATGATCGGGGTCCTTGACGGAACGACCCTTGCAGATTTGGTGAAAGAGACCGCGGCGGGTCAGCCGTGAAGGGAGTGTCCCGGCCCATAACCTTTCCGATGGAGAAGTGATGCCGGCAGTTTCGAGTGAATATTGTGATGAATCAAGGAGGGTGTTATGAGCAGCAGAACAGTTTATCTCGATCATGCGGCGGCAACCCGTCCCTATCCCGAAGTGATCGAAGCGATGCAGCCTTACTTTCTGGAACATTTCGGGAATCCCATGAGCTTCCATAAATACGGCAGCGCTCCCCGGGCGGCACTGGAGGAGGCCCGGAGCGCCGTAGCCGGCCTGATCCATGCGAAATCCGAGGAGATCTTCTTCACCGCCTCCGGGACGGAGTCAAATAACTTTGCCGTCAAAGGGGTAGCCCTGGCCCTGCAGAAGAAGGGAAAGCATATAATTACCTCGGCCATCGAACATTACGGAATTCATCATTCCTGCAAGATGCTGGAGCGGATGGGGTTCGAGACGACCTATCTGCCGGTCGACGAATTCGGTCGGGTCGATCCGGAAGAGGTCGCAAAGGCACTCCGGGAGGATACGATCCTGGTCTCGATTATGCTGGGGAACCACGAGGTCGGCACGCTCCAGCCGATCCGGGAGATCGCCAAGATCACCCGGGCGAGAAAGGTGACCCTCCATACCGATGCCCGGATGGCCGTTGGGCACATTCCCGTTGATGTGGAAGCATTGGGGGTGGATCTTTTGACCCTCTCCGGGCAGCACTTTTACGGCCCCAAGGGATCGGCCGCCCTTTATATTAAGAAGGGGGTTCGCATTCAACCGTTAATCCACGGCGGGATCCAGGAACAGGGGCGCCGTGCGGGAACGGAGAACGTTCCGGCCATCGTTGGATTAGGCAAGGCGGCGGAGATCGCCTCGGAAAAGGTTGCCGGGGAACAGGCGAGGCTGGCGGCCCTTCGGGACAGGCTGGAGCAGGGTCTGACCGCAAAGATTGATGCCGTGAAGGTGAACGGCCATCCTGAATATCGGCTTCCCCACCTGCTGAATATCTGTATCAATTACGTAGAGGGAGAGGGGATGATCATGATGATGGTTGCAAAGGGGATTATGGCGGCCAGCGGATCGGCCTGTTCCTCCAAGGCGCTCAAGGCCTCCCATGTACTCACGGCGATGGGGGTGGACCATGCCATGGCCCAGGGGTCGATTCTCTTCAGCCTGGGCCGGGAGACGGCGGAGGAGGAGATCGACTATGTCGTGGCGGAGATGCCGCCCATTGTCGAACGTCTCCGGATGATGTCGCCCATCTACCAGCAAAAAATGGGATAGGGGTAATAATCGATTTTCATGAGGCCGTCCGGGAGAGGGGATGGGAAGAATATGACCGAAAAGATGGCGATGGTGGTGTCGACCAACGAAATCGACAAGTTGATTACCATATTCAACCTGGCTTTGGGAGGGGCCTCCATGGGAATGGAGGTGATTCTCTTCTTCTCCTTTCACGGCCTGGAGCTTCTGAAAAAGGACAAATCCGGCGACAGCTATCAGAAACCGGATCGATCCCTGGAAAAGATGATGGCCCACCCCAAGTTCCCCTCGATTGATCAGATGGTCATCATGTGCAAGGAAATGGGGGTCAAATTTATTGCCTGTTCCCAGTCGATGGAGTTCATGGGGCTCACCCGGGAGGATCTCCTTCCCGTGGTCGACCGTGTGGCCGGAGTGGCGACCTTTCTGGCCGATGCGGGGGATGCAAAGATTAATCTCATGCTGTGAATGAGGAGATGTCGATGAAGACCAATGCAATCAAGGCCGATGTCGTGCTGGACGCCTTCGGCCTGATCTGCCCGATGCCGATTGCCAAGACCTGTCAGGCGATCAAGAACATGGAGGTGGGACAGGTGCTGGAAGTGATTGCCGATGATGAGGGGATCGTGGAGGATATGCCCAGCTGGTGCGACACAACAGGCAACGAATTCCTGGGCATTACCGAGGAGGACGGTGAATTCCATGCCCTCGTTCGGAAGCGGGCCGATGAGAAGGAAAAGTGCGATCGTCCTCCCTGTAATTAGTTTGGAATGCCTTTAGGAGGAACGACCGGGAGAGTTGATGGCCAATAAGAGAAGACATAAACGAAGAATCAATCGAAGTACGATCAAATTCGGAGAAGAGGTCTGCGACAAAACGGCCTTTACAAGTAATCTGACCCCTGAGGGTTTCTTCCTCCGGACCAATCGGGTCTATCCCCCCGGCAGGACCCTCCGCTTCGAGTTTCGCTCTCCTGCAGGGGAGATTGTGAACGTTACGGGGAAGGTAGTCCATGCCACGCGTGTTCCCATCCATTTTGCCGGTTTGCGCAAGAACGGCATGGGGATTGAGATCGTTGGGGAGAATGAAGCCTACCGGAATCTCCTGGAGTCCCTGAAAATCGGCGGAAAGTAGTCTTTCAACCCGGAACTGTCGGAATCATAGCGGTTCCCCTGTTTCTGCATGCACTCCGTCATTCTTGCCTGATCCATAAAATCAGGTATTTAAAAAGCACGTATTTCTGCCTGTTTGTCATTCTTCCGTATAATTTAGATCATTTGCAAAAATAATGTGTGACTTTTGCCTTCCTCATTTCACTATACAGGTAAACAATGTGTTGGAACTCAATGGTTTCTGAGGGGGCGTCATGAAATTTTCAGACAGGGTATTGATTGAAGGGTTACGATCCAAAGATGAAAAAGCATTTTTGATTTTTTATGAAACCTTTTTTCCTCGGGTTTTTAACTATCTGAATGATTCTTTGGGGAAAAGGAAGAAAGCCGAAAAATTAACGGAGGCGGTCCTGACGGAAGTACTCCAGTCCCTGGATGAGAGACCCCGTCGGTTGACCCTGAACGAATGGTTCTTTCAGGTCACGCGGCGTCGTCTTGCGGAATACCGGTCGAAAAACGATTTTCATGCTGTTGACCGGATCCGTATCGGCGGTGAAGAGGTCGCCGACTTTTTCCGTTTTGAAGAGATGCTTTTACAGAGTGTTTCCCAAAGGTAGTATTAAGGGAGGTTGAGGATCCATGGGAAAAAAGATGAACCGGAATGCTTGGATGTGCGATCCGAAAGTAAAAAGATTGCCCGACTGTTGCGAAGATCTGGACGAGTTCGAAAAATTCATTACTGCCGACCAGGCCCCCATCAAGGCCTCGCCGCAGTTCAAGAAAAACCTTCGGGAAAAACTCTGGTACATCCTGAAGAACAAGCACTATATCTTCTTTGCCTGCATGATGATTTTCTTCAGTTGAACGGACCGGTTCCTCCTGCTCTCAAGGAGGAACCGGAGCCGGCGTTCTCCGTTGCCCTGTCAAGAGGGGGCAAAAAATGTGTACTCCCGGATAAAATCATAGAATGTCCTTGTTGCAAGGGAGAGATTTTCCTCCGCTCCACGGACCAGGAAGAAGTCTCTATGTAATTGTTTCCCGGAAGGGTTCAAGATCCGGAGGGTTCCCTCCCGCAATCCCGCTGCGGCGGACCATCTTGAGACGAAGGCGATCCCGATTCCGGATCTGACCATGCGGACAATAAGGCCGGGGCGGTCGAGAGTCATCAGGATCCTTATCTCGCCCGGTTCGATCCTGCGTTGATGGAAGAACCGGTCCGCGCAGCTTCGCATACCGGTCCCCACGGGGGGCAGGATGAAGGGTTGTGTGACCAAATCACGGGAGGAGATCCGCTCTTCCCGGGCCAGCGGGTTTTCATCGGATGCGATGAGGACGATTTCATCCCGGGCCAGAAGGTCATAGCGGAGGGTGCGATGGGGGACCTGTCGATCCACGAAGCCGATATCGACCTTGCCGTCCAGCAGGTACCCGATGATTCGTTCCGTCCCGCCCGTTTGAAGGTGAAGGCTGACCTCCGGGTAGCTTAGGAGGAAGCGGTAGAGCACGGGTGTGAGGAGACTTCCTGCAATTGTCTGGTCGGCGCCGATCGGCAGGACACCCCGCACCTTCTCTGTTATCTGATCGACGGCCTCTTCCAGCTTCCGGAACTGGCCCAGGATCTTCCGGGCGTGTGCGTAAAAAACCCTTCCCGCCGATGTAGGAACGACGGACCTCCCCCTCCTGTTCAGCAGCCGGACCCCCATCTCCTCTTCCAGGTTCCGGATAAGATGGCTTACGGCGGACTGCGTGAGGAGTTGGGCTTCCGCCGCCTTCGAGAAGCTTCCGTGTTCCACGACCAGGCAGAAGGTCTGTAGCCGGTGATCATCCATAAGATTTCATGGTCCTTCGTTGACGTCCCTCTTGCCGCTGTCCTGGAAAAGGGAACAAGATGAACGGAATTCATCCGGAAGGTGAGATGAATTCATTTGCTTTCCCGGTCTCTCCTATCATATATATCCCCATCTCGTTTTACAAAAGAAAAAAGGGGGGAGAGATGGCAAAACCGGTCCGGATCATGATGGCGTCGACGAGCAGTGTCCAGAACTCGGGGCTGCTGGACCGCCTGATCCCCGCCTACGAGAAGGCCACCCCCTATCCTGTCCGCGTCGAGGTCCTGGCCGTCGGTACGGGGAAGGCCATCCGCCTGGCGAAACGGGGGAAGGCGGATCTTCTCCTGATCCATGACCCCTTCCGTGAAGAAAAGTTTGTCCGGGAGGGTTACGGGGTAAACCGGAGAGAGGTCATGCACAACGGGTTCGTGCTTCTCGGACCCGCGCGGGACCCTGCCGGAGTACGGGAGGCGAAGAGCATCCGCGGGGCCTTCGAGAAGATCGCCCGGAGCCGTTCTCCCTTCGTCTCCCGCGGGGACGACTCGGGGACGAACATGAAGGAGATGGACCTCTGGGAGGACTGCGGCATTCAGCCCGGGGGCAAGGGCTGGTACCTGGAGACGGGAGGGGGAATGGCGGAAACCCTCGCGGCCGCCGGCCGGGCCCGTGCCTACACCCTCTGTGACGAGGGAACCTATCTCAACCATAACAGCGGATCGGACCTGGAGATTCTGCATCGCGGAGATCCCTGCCTGGTCAACGTGTACAGTCTCGTGGTCGTTAACCCGGCCCGCTTCCCGGCCGTCCGCTACCGGGAGGCGATGGACTTCATCGCATTCTGTACCTCGCCGGAAGGCCGACATCTGATCGGAGCATACGTCAAGCACGGCTCCCGTCTCTTCGAACCTGAAGGGATGGACGCCCTGCCGCCTTTCCGGGAATCACCCCTTTCGTGAAGGAGGTTCGCCCATGTCTCTTATGCGTCTTCTGCAGTGGTTCCTGGTCCTTTCGTTCCTCTTCCCGCCCGGCGTTTCCGCGGCCGTGCGGATCCGTTGTGCCTCGACGACAAGCACACAGAACTCGGGGCTTCTTGATTACCTGCTGCCGCTTTTCGAAAGGGAGAGCGGTATCCATGTCGATGTCGTGGCCGTCGGAACCGGGGCCGCCCTGGAGATCGGGAAAAGGGGGGATGCCGATGTGGTTCTCGTCCACGCGAAAGACCTGGAACTCAAGGCGCTGAAAGCGGGGTTCTTCGTCAAGCGCAGGGACGTTATGTACAACGATTTCGTGATCCTGGGACCTCCTGCCGACCCGGCCGGTATCCGTGGGGCGGCCACGGTTCCGAAGGCCTTTCGACTGATCGCTGCGAAGGGGGCTCCCTTTGTGTCGAGGGGGGACCGGTCGGGGACCCATCACCGGGAACTCTTCCTGTGGAAGAAAGCCGGGATCAGCCCGAAGGGGAGGCCCTGGTATATGGAGGTGGGGCAGGGGATGGCGAAGACGCTCCGGATCGCCTCGGAGAAGCAGGCTTACACATTGAGTGACCGGGGGACATGGCTTGCCGTGTCCGACCGTGACCGGCTTGCCCTTTCGATCCTTTACGAAGGGAGCCCTCTTCTCCGCAACCAGTATGGCGTCATGGCGGTCAACCCTGCAAAACATCCCCATGTGAAATATCCGGAGGCCATGAAGCTGATCCGTTGGCTGACCTCCCCGGCGGGACAGAAGGCGATCGCCGCCTTCAAGGGGCCGGGTGGGCAGCAGCTCTTCTTCCCCGATGCCCGCTGACCGGGCGGTGAGGAAGAGAAGGGAGAGGATGTGTGATGGACGTTTTCCTGCAGGCCTTTGCGATGATCCTCCAGCTCAAGCCGGAGCTGTTGCATATCATACTCCTTTCCCTCAGGGTATCCGGTCTTGCCCTCCTGGCGGCCACGCTTCTCGGGCTGCCCCTCGGTGCGGTTATGGGGATTGCCGTATTTCCAGGCCGGTCCCTTGCGATCACCCTGGCCAACACCTTTATGGGATTGCCTCCCGTTGTGGTCGGGCTTGTTCTCTATCTGCTCCTGTCCCGGAGCGGTTGCCTCGGTTTTCTCGGCCTGCTCTATACCCCTTCGGCCATGATCCTGGCCCAGACTATTCTCGCCCTGCCGATCGTGGCTTCTCTCTGTCATTCGGCCATCGTCGGCGTAGATCCCCTGATCAGGCAGGCCGCTTCGACCCTCGGGGCGACCCCGTTGCAGCAGACGCTGACCGTTGTGGGCGAGGCGCGCTACGGGATCCTCTCCGCGATCATTGCCGCCTTCGGCCGGGTGATGGCGGAGGTGGGGGCGATCCTGATCGTGGGTGGGAACATCGCAGGTTATACCCGGGTGATGACGACGACGATTGCTTTGGAGACCGACCAGGGTGAATTTGAGCTGGCCCTGGCGCTGGGTATGGTCCTCCTTTCGATCTCCCTTGTGATTAATCTCTTCCTGCATTACGTGCAGCAGCGCGGAAAGGTGCATTCCCCCCGATGAAACTCACCTTCGGCATCGAGGATATTGCGAAATCGTACCGGGGAATGCCGGTGCTGGCAGGCTGTTCCGCACGCTTCGACCGGCCCGGTGTTTACTGCCTGACGGGGCCGAACGGGAGCGGCAAGTCGACCCTTCTGCGCCTGTGCGCCCTGCTCGAAAGGCCGGACAGCGGCAGGGTCCGCTACCTTAATTCGGGGCATCTGTTGCCTGCGGACATATCCCTGATGCGGCGTATTACCCTGGTCCTGTCGAAGGTAGGCTTGTTCCGGGCCACGGTCGGCGGGAATGTCGCCTACGGGCTTAAGGTCCGGGGTGTTCCGTGGAGGGAGCGGAAGGAGCGGGTAAACAGGGTTCTCGCGCAGCTTGGCCTCTCCCACAAGGAGAAGGACCCGGTCTTCGCCCTTTCGAGCGGAGAGGCACAGCGGGTGGGGGTCGCCAGGGCACTGGTGCTCATGCCGGAAGTCCTGTTTCTCGATGAACCGACGGCCTTCGTAGACCGGGAGAGCAAGGGGATGATCGAGCGGACCATCATGGACATGAAGGAGGAAGGGAAGTCGATCGTGGTCCTGGCCACCCATGACCGTTCCCAGGTGAAACGGCTGGCCGACCGGGTTTTCGTTATGGAGGATGGCAAGATTCTCGAAACTTGATGAACTCGTAAAAAGTCATTTCCCGGATACCGTTCATGGTTCGACAGGCTTCCGAGCATGTGGTTCGGCAAGCTCACCATGCTCGGAAGCCGGTCGAACCACACGAACGGAATATCAATCACTTACACCGTTCGCCCTGAGCGTGTCGAAGGGTCGAACGGACTTTTTACGACTTCATCAAACTTGATGAACTCGTAAAAACAGGTTTTCTGCAGGCGAAAAGGAGGAGGAGATGGGGAAAAGGATGTTTTGGAAGAAGGGATTGATCCTCTTGACGGGGGTCCTGATGGCGGGAGCGGTTCTCTTCCCCCGGCCGGTCTTTGCCCGCGGGTTCTTCAGCGGCGATACCGATACGGAGGAACTGATCCGGGTGCTGAAGGAGAAGGGGCTTCTGACGGATCAGGAGGTCGCCCGGATCAGGACACGGATTGAGCATGGGCGGAAGGCCGCTTCCCTGAAGATTCAGGGAAGGATCCAGGCCCGGTACACGAGTATAGAGGATCATGCCGGGACGACTGCGCAGGATGCGAACGGGTTCCGGCTCCAGCGGGTCCGGCTGATCTTCAGGGGGAATGTCGTGCCCCGTCTCGGCTATTTTATTCATCTGAATTTCGACCAGGGAACGGACGGCCACGTGTGGGATACCTACCTTCAGTACGATTTCGGTCCGGGAATCGGTCATGTCCGCATCGGCCAGTTCAAGGTCCCCTTCGGCCGCCAGTGGCTGACATCATCCACGAAGTTCCTTTTCATGAACCGCAGCAATATCGGTGACAACCTCGGTTTCCGCCGGGATATCGGGATCATGTTTGAGCGTCACTCCGCTTACAACCAGGGTGCCTTCGCCCGGGAGAACATGAAGGAGCCGGTCTGGAATTATTCCGTCGGGATCTTCAACGGGAACCACAGGGCGAACGGCAACGGTTTCCTCTCCGGTTCCGACAGTTCCGCCCGGATCGGTAAGGGGAATGACAACGACCAGTATCTATACGTGGGCCGTCTCACCTGGACCCCCGTGAAAGGGGATCGGGGGCTCAAAAGGGTAAGCCTCGGCCTGAGCGCCGGATATCAGCGCAGCCCGACGAACGGGGACAAGTTCGTTCTCGACGATTCGAAAAAGGCGGCCTTCGACGTCTCCTCGGGCGAACCCTGGAAGTTCTCCGATTACGAGGCGGCCTGGGGCGCGGACGGCCAGGTCATCATCGGGCCGGCCATCATCCAGGCCGAGTATATCCGTCGGAAGCTGAAGACCGACGATCTGCTTACCTTTGCCGACGGTGACCGGGCCCGGTCGGTCACAGCCGACGGGTGGTATCTGCAGGGGGGGTATTACGTGATTCCCGGAAAACTTTCTCTGAACGCCCGTTACGAGACCTACGACCCCAACCGTGCGGTCACCTCGCGAAATGATTACAGCCGTTATGCCCTGGGGTTCAACTATTACATCCGCAAGAACCGGTTCAAGCTCCAGGGAGATTACACCTGGCAGGACGAGGCCGTGGAGGATCTGAGCAACAACTTCTGGGAGTTGCAGTTGCAGGCGCTGTTCTGAAAGGCCTCTTAGGCAAAGGGGGGTAGGGGGGATTTGAACTGAGACACTATTCCATCTTCTCGATCAGTCCATCCTTGGACAGCCGGTAGGCGTGGTTTCCGGAGAGACCGGCAATCTCCGCCGGCGTAAAATGTCCGGGGTGGTAATAGCAGATCTGGATAACCGGTTTTTTGCATTGTCGAAGAAAGTGGTCCATCTTTTTCTCAAAATAGAAGATCTCTTCCTTACCGTTTTCGTCGGAGAGGAGTCTTGACATGTCCCGGACAACAATTAGCCCCTTCCATGCGGATTGTGTGATCTGATCATAGAAGTTCCTGACACAGTTGAAAAGGTGCTTCCCGTCGCATTGTCCCTGGTGCAGAAGCGCGGTCCTGGCCGAGCTGAAAATCAACTGTTCCTTTTCCATCAATTCATAGGTCGGCAGGTTCTCGCCGGAAAGAATTTCCTTGGTCCGGTCAATATCCTCCGGAGACCCGAAGAAAGCGCAGGCAAAGTCACGGGCCAGGTAGCTTTTCCAGAGGGGAACGAATTTTCGGATCAGGACATCGGTCTCCTCATGGACCTCAATGACGTGCTGTACGGAGACGGCGTGACGATCCAGCGGCAGCGTGAAGAAGAAGGTGGCGCCTTTCCCCTTGCGGCTCTGTACCCAAATGTTCCCGCCGTAATGTTCCACGATGTTCTTTACGACGGAGAGCCCAAGACCGCTTCCCTGGTTTTTCCGGATCGACTTGTCCATGACCCTTCCGAACTTTTTGAAGAGCATGTCCTGGAACTTTTTTTCGATCCCCGGTCCGGAGTCACGGACGGAAAAACGGAAGAGGCGTTCTTCCCGAATCGTTTCAGCCCGGACGGAAATTTTGCCTCCCCGGGGAGTAAATTTGATAGCGTTGTCCATGAGGTTTGAGATGACCTGTTTAAGGCGTCCTGTGTCGGCCGTAAAGCCGGGAAGGTTCTCCGCTATTTCCGTTTCGAGATGAATCTTCTTTTCGCGCAGCCGGGAATCGAAGGTCTGAAGCATGTCGAGAATCAGCGTATGTAAGTCGATTTCGTCTTTCTTGAAATCGACAAAACCTGATTCCAGTTTCGAAAGATCCAGGTAATCGTTGATCAGCTGGGTCATGCGAAAGCTTTCCTGTGTGATAATGCCGAGGAATTCTTGGCGCGTCTCCGGAGGTTCATCGGGATACTTTTGAAGCAGATCGGCGTAGCTGACAATGGAGGTCAGTGGTGTGCGCAGGTCATGGACGGCAATATCAATGAATTCCGATTTCTCCAGGTTCAACTCTTTCAACCGTTCATTCGTCAGCCGGAGTTCCGCATTGGCTTCCCGCAATTCCTGTACCCGTCGTTCTACTTCCTGTTCCATTCTGCGGTTTACATCCTCCAACTGTTTCAGGTATTTTTTTCGTTCCTCCTCAAGGGTTTGCCGGTCCGTGACGTCCTGGCGAATCTGGATCATGGAACAGGACCCGTCGGGGTTTTTCAAGGGGACGGAGGTCATCCGGTAGTATCGACCGTCTTCGTTTCTTTTGGTAACCTCAAAGCGAGTCTTCTTTTTCCCCAGGATCTCCGTGAGAGAGCAGACTTCATCTTTGCAGGATTCGTCGAAGCCGCGAAAGACCTTGTAGCATTTTCGTCCCACAATCTCTCCGAAGTGCCGCCGGATCGGGTCGTTTACGAATTCGATCTCATAATCCTTGTTGATGACACAGACCCCTTCCCCCATATTCATGAGGATCGACTCCATCCGTTCCTTCTGGTCCATGAGAGCCTCGGTGAGAGTGGTGACCTCCGTGACGTCGTTGATCGTTTCAATGATCTGTTCCACCTTACCGTCTTCTCCGAAGAGCGGGATCGCGCTCACTTCGGCGATGATCCGGTTTCCGTTGTTGCTCCTCAAGCGATGCTGATACCGGGAGGGGAGTCCGTTCCTGATGATCTCATCGGTCGGGCAGTGTGTACAGGGTTCCTCTTGCCCGCGGAAAATCTTGTGGCAGGTTTGTCCATTTAGCTCCGCTTCGGAATGATGAAGCATCTTCTGCAGGGCATGATTGGTGGAACGGATCCTGTGATCCGGGGTGATCACACAGATCCCCATACTGGCATTGTTTAGGATGGTTTCCAGGTAGGTGTGGGCCTGTGCCAGTTCCTGGTTGTTCTTTTTCAGCAGTTTTCTGGAGGTCTCCAGTTCCTGTGTCTTTGTTTCCAGCTCCTGATTCGAGAGGTTGATCTCTTCGTTGGTCGATTCAAGTTCCTCATTGGAAATCTGTAACTCCTCATTGGCGGATTCCAATTCTTCATTGCTGAGCTGATACTTTTCGTTGAGTTCCTCCAATTCCCGGTTGGCCCGGATTAAAGAAAGATTTTTTTCCGCCACGTCCTCCTGCGAACGTTTGAGAGTGTTGAGCATGTAGTTGAAGGCCCTGTGCAGTCCGCCGAACTCGTCTTTCCGGTCTTCCTTCAGATGAAACGAAAAATCTCCCTCACTGATCTTCTTAACGGCTGTCATCAGGTTGCGAAGCGGGGAGGCGATCGTCCTGGAGAAATAAAAGAAGCTGAAAGGAATGAGGAACGCGAGAAAGAGAGCGGTCAAGATTAATGTGGTCAGGAGCCTTGCATTCATTCCGGCTTCGGCCTTGCCGGCAAGATTCCGGGATTTCCGGAGGTTGGAGGTGATGCTCTGTAGTTGTTGTGATGCCTCCGCAACGGATCGGTTCAGGTCATGTAGTAGGATATTCCCCCGGGGATTCCCGGTCGGAGGAGTGTGCATGCGGAGTTGCTCCCCCGTTTGAATGATTTTGTTGAGAACGGCTACCAGGGATTGGATCGGGGCCTGGTTCTCAGCCGGCCATGAATCGGTTTTTAATTGCCTGATGGCTTTGTGAAGAGCTCCGAGGTTTTGTCGTAATGCGTTCCCGTTGTCCGGATTCCTCGACAGGAGAAAATCCCGGCAGGCGAAATCTGTTTGATGCAGGGTGTTTTTGATCTCTTCAATTTTCGAGAGAGATGCCTCCATCCGGTGCGTTTTTTGCTCTGCATGGGAGCCTTCCTGGAAGAAATAGAACGCAAGGAGCAACGTAACGCTCAACATCATTCCCATCGCGGCCAGTTCCAGATAAATTTTGGTCCGGATCTTCATGGTTTTTTCCCTTGAGTTGCTTTCTGATAAATTCTGTTTCTGGAGGAGAGTGTGACCAATTTTTTCTGCCGGAAGTGAGGGGGAGGAGATTCAGCTTTTCCCAGGACCAGAATCCCTTCGGGATTCAGATTCTCGTAAAATTTGCGGTAGATCTCTTCCTGGGCGGCACTATTCAGAAAAATAAGGACATTTCGGCAGAAGATCAAGTCAAGATGGTTGATGGAGGCACCCTGCAGCAGATCGTGACGACCGAAGATAATTTGTTTGCGTACTTCCGGAACAATCCGGGCAACCTTTCCGGGAAGAAAATATTTTTTTCGGATTTTCGTAGAAAGGTTTGCCAGTGCCTCCGGAGGGTATTCTCCTTTCCGGGCTTGTGCAATGACGATCTCGTCCACATCGGTAGCGAAGATCCGGACCGGATGAGTCGACAGGTTCGGCCGGACGCTTTCAAGAAGGGAGATGGCCACGGAGTACGCCTCCTCTCCCGTGGAACATCCGGTAATCCAGATACGGAATTCACGTTTCCGGAAAGATCCGTGTTGTTTCCAGAGTAACGGCAGGACATGTTCCTGGAGGAAGACAAAGACCTCGGGATCGCGAAAAAACCGGGTGACATGAATCGTTAAGTTGTTGATCAGGTTTTGGGGTGTCCGGTCGTCCCGTTCAATCAGATCCGAGTATTCCCGGTGGTTTTTCAGCCGGTTTTTCGTCAATTGCCGCCGAATCTGTCTTTGCAGGTATCCTTCTTTGTAATGATGAAAATCAACGGAAGTTTTCAAAGAAAGGCGATGAACCAGCTCGGACAGGGAACTCCCGGGGGGAATAGGCGGTACTTTGACCGTACTTGTCTGGTCTGAAAAAGACAATGGTTTTTTTCCTCTTTTGTACCATTCTGAGACGATAGATATCAAAAATCATTATATTTTGCAAGAATATAATGATGGTGCATGTTTGTGCATAAAGGATTGACAGTTCCGGGGCGTTCAACTATTTTAAGGGCGGATGTGGTGGAGGTAGGCATGCCCGGGGATCTTGGAAAGCAGATCGAAACACTCAGCCGGAAGCTTCAGTTAAGCGGGGAATGTCGGCGTATTTTTAATATCGGTATTCCTGAAGAAGATCTTCTTCTGACCCTGCAACGGTTGTACAAATGGCGGATGACCGCATCCATGAGGAAATGGAACTGCTATCGGGAGGTGATCAACACCATTCGCGGCAATTCGGTCTTTTTGACTAATTTCCTCTCCGTTGATCTGTCTGTGCGGAAAAAGATGCTTGCGGCCCTTCATGCTCTCTATCTCATTCCCGATCTGAATTACCGGGACCGCCTGATTCTTCTGACAAAATTCGTCCTGGCCCAGATCAATCCCCTGGGCAATCCGGAAATGCGCCAGCTGGCGATCAACATGGTTCGGGAGTTTGTCCTCCATAAAAACCGGGAGATCCGCAAGGCCACTTTCCGGGGAATTACCTTTGAAGTGGCCCGCCTCCGGTTGAAGGGGGGCGGGTGGTATGTTCAGCCGCTGGTCGATATGTTGGTCGAAACCCTGAGAGAGAATCCGGAAACAAGAGAATATATCCGCAGGGAGTCGATGGAAATTTACTACACCCGGGAACAGCGGGATGTCGTCGATGACATCCTGGTGGCCGTGACCTTGAGCCTGTCTCCCGACAGAAAGGAACGGAAGCATTGAAACTGACCATCCTCGGTTCCGGAACAGGCTTTCCCTCCTCCCTCCGGGGAGGACCCGGTTATCTTGTGCAATCGGATGAAGAGATGGTCCTGATGGATCTCGGGATGGGGACTCTGTCCAAACTCCATGGCCTGGAGATTCCTCTGGACCGACTCGGTCCGATTCTGATCAGCCATCTTCATCCGGATCATATCGCCGAACTGGTTTCGCTCCTCTTTGCTCTGAAGAATATCGTTATTTCCCGGAAGGTTCCTCTCCGGTTGATCGGCGGCCCCGGTTTAAAGGAACTTGTCCGTCGGCTTCAGGAGGTTCATGGACGGTGGATCCGGCCGGAACGGTTTGAACTTGAGGTCCTGGAGGTTCCGGAAGGGGAGATCTCCCTGGGGGAACTTACCCTTCGGACGGTGCCGGTTGTTCATACGGAGGGAAGCATCGGTTTCCGCCTTGCCGCTCCGACCGGTGAATCCCTGGCCTACTCCGGGGACTCCGCCTTCTGTCCCGCCCTGATGGATCTCGTGCGGAATGTTGATCTTGCCGTCATGGAGTGTTCCTTCCCCGATGAACAGAAGAAAAAAGGACACCTCATCCCCTCGGAAGTGGGGAAAATCGCCGCCGGAGGCGGAGCAAAAAGGGTGGTGTTGAGCCACCTCTACCCGGAATGTGACGCAGTTGACCTGGCCGTCCAATGCAGAAGCCATTACAAGGGTGAGGTGATCGTCGCCCGGGATGGGATGGTCCTAACGGTTTGATTTGATTTCACAAAACCTTTCGCTTATAATAAGAACATGAGTCGCGAAGTTTTAATCTATACCACTCCGGTCTGCCCTTATTGTGTTCGGGCGAAGGCCTTGCTTACCCGAAAAGGGGTATCCTTCCGGGAGATTGACATCTCCCGTGACCGGGATCTGGAGGCGGAAATGATCCGTCTCACGAAAAAGATGACGGTTCCCCAGATCCTGGTCGATGGTAATCCGATCGGGGGGTGTGACGAGCTTCATGAGCTTGAGCACCGGGGAGTGCTGGACGAGCTTCTGCAGGGCGGGTAATTCTTCTGCGGGGATGCCTTATGGATGAAACGCAATATTGCCTTTGCTGCGACGAAGATGTGCCGATCAATACGGTCTATCGTGACGGGAAGAAAGAGATTACATGCCTGTATTGCGGTTTCGTCCTCGGTTTTCAGGAAGAGAAGAAAGGGGCGTCCGCAAGCTGTATCCTGACGGCGGATGATTCAAACCTCATACGTAATCTTTTAACGGATATCCTGACGAACAAAAGGCTTGCCGAAGATGTCTTATCCTTTGAAAACGGGATGACCTTTCTTGCGGAATTCAACCAACGGATCATCCGTCCGGACGGAGTGAGCCTCGTCATCCTTGATCTTCAGATGCCGGTTATGGACGGACTTAAAACGGCGCTGACCTTGCGGGCCGTTGAGACCAAACTACAGCGGGACAAAAAGACACCGATTATCTTTTTTTCGGCCCGGAAGTGTGACGAGGCATTAAAAAAACAGCTTGCCCGGTGTGCGCCGGCCGTCTATTTCAATAAGGGAGACAGCCCGGATCCGGCCAATCTTGCCGATCGTGTCGACCGTCTGGTCAACTACATACTCACCCGGAAAAAGTGAGAATTCCGGTAGGCGTGCGTGCCATCCGCCCAGGATTTCCGCACATCTGATCGCCACACTTCATGATGGAGGAACAGGACCGAAGGAGCGTAAAGCCCCTGAGTCTCATTATTGCACAGCAAACGTCCCTCCCTAACCTCCCTCGATCGGTCCTCCCTCTTCCCAAAGAAACCAGTCGCCCGTCTCTTCGAGATAGTTCAGAGCATTCTGCAGAATCTCGTGATGCCGGCTCTCCTCTTTCGCAAGCATCTCAAAGAGTCGTTTTTCGTCGGCATCCCCGGAGGTTCCGGCAGATCTTTTATAAAATTCGTACCCTTTGTTCTCCATCTCAAGGGCGAATTTCAGCGCCTCCACATCCCCCGACTGTGAACCGAGGCGGGATGCCATATTCTGTCCGGCTTCTTCAAAAACGGTTTTCATCCGTTCCGCCGGGCCGGTTTCTTTGAGCTGAGTGTCGATCTTCAAGCCATGGGATAAGGCCTCGATCATGTCGTAGTGGCGTTTTTCATCTTTTACAAAAGAGAGAAACATCTTTCTACCCAGTTCGTTTTCCGTTTTTTTGCTGGCCTCCCGATAGAATGCCATGCCGTCCTTTTCCATCTTTAAGGCCACACTTAAAGCCTTGGTCATTGCCTGTTCTCTTTCGCCCATGGATATGTCTCCTCTGCAAAATTGGTTTCTTCAAACCTACCATATCCGGGGGAAAATGCAACCGGTGCTCTTTCCTTGCCTCAAAGAGAAAAAAATTGTATACCGATGCTGCACCGTATTCAAAGGAGCCTGATTCAGATGCCCGATATTGGAAAGATCCGGTCCGCTCTTCTGCGATGGTACAAGACATGCGGACGGGACCTTCCCTGGCGCAGGACGCGGGATCCGTACCGGATCTGGGTCTCAGAGGTCATGCTGCAACAGACCCGCGTTGAGACGGTGATCGACTATTACCACTGTTTCCTGGAGGCCTTCCCCGCCGTGACCGCCCTTGCGGTTGCGGACCTTGAAGCGGTACTGAAGATCTGGGAGGGGATGGGGTACTATGCCCGGGCCCGCAATCTCCATCGCGGGGCGCAGGCGGTTGTGGAGAAATGGGATGGGGAACTACCACGCAATTTGCCGGACCTCCTTCGCGTCCCCGGGATCGGCCGTTCCACGGCCGGGGCGATCCTGAGCCTGGCCTTTGAAATTCCCACTCCGGTTTTGGACGGGAATGTAAAACGTGTTGTCGCCCGGCTTTTTGCCCTCCGGGGAGACCTGAAAAGACCCGCCCTGGAGAAAAAACTGTGGAGATATTCCGAGTTACTGACGCCGAAGGGAAGAGTCCATCACTATACCCAGGCCGTCATGGACCTGGGTGCCATACTTTGTACTCCCCGCAGACCGAACTGCCCCCATTGCCCCCTTCAAAATGAATGCCGGGCCTTCCGGTTGCAGTTGCAGGAAAAGATACCGGCACCATCGAAGAAAAGGAGTCTGCCCCATCATCACGTAGCCCTGGGGGTGATTCGCAAACGGGGACGAATCCTGATCTACCGGCGGCCTGTTGAGGGGCTCTTAGGGGGACTCTGGGGATTCCCGAATTACAGGAGCCGGACGAAGAAAGGATTGTCTGAGGCCCTGGGTCAGGGCGTGCGGAAAGATTACGGGATCCGGATTGAATCGGGAAAACCTGTGGGGAGCCTCTCCCACGGCTACACCCACTTCACCGTGACCTTTCATCTCTTTGATTGTTCCTGCAGGGATGGAGAAAAGATCGTGAAAAGGGCTTTCCCGACCAAGTGGGTCTATCCTCGGGATCTTCGGGATTATCCCCTTTCCGCAAGCGACCGGAAGGTGATTAGAAAGCTCTCAGCGATCAGCTATCAGCAATAAGCAGAAACATAGATCTCATATTTACATATCGGAGAAGAGCTTTCCCCCTTTGCCCCAATTCTCCCGTTCCACCTCATCGATGACGATATAGGTGTGTTCGCTCGGCTTTCCGGCGACCCGCTCTAAAGTGTCTGAGAACTCCTTGACGATCGTCGATTTCTGCTCTTTCGTCAGTTTCCCGAGAAGCTTGAGATTGATGTAGGGCATGGTGTGACTCCGCTGATTGATGATTGTGTAAGGATTAAATGGTGCCGAAGGGGGGAGTCGAAAATGCGCCGGCGACACTGACCCGGCGGATTGTTCCCGGGTCAGTAAGCCGAGATCAATGACCCCTTCCTGTCATTTCGAAACTTCGTACGTTTGCCGTACGAAGTTTCAACCCCCACGGGATTGCTCTTCCGGATATTTCAACGCGTAAGCAGGCGGAATATACAATGCTCGACAGCACAAGTCAATATGGTGCCGAAGGGGGGAGTCGAACCCCCACGGGATTGCTCCCACTGGTCCCTGAAACCAGCGCGTCTACCAGTTCCACCACTTCGGCACGATGAGGATGATTGTAAGTTTCATTCTGCAGTGCAACAGATCTTACTGAAATGATAGAGGTTTTGTCAAGGCAAATTCATCTCTCTTCTTCGCTGAAGACCTCCGCCCGGAAGATCCAGAAGCGTGTTCCTTCCCGCCAGGCGTCGGGGGGGAGCCCCGCCTTCATGCAGAGGTGCCGGAGGGTTTCTTCCCTGTCCCACCCCTGTTCCGGAGCGACCTGGGGCAGAAAGACCGCCCGCTTCCCCTCTTTTTCGAGGATGATCCCCTCTTCGCCGGGATGAAAACCGGAAGGTTCGGCGATCTCCTCCTTCGGGGTCAGTACGGAGATCTCGATTTTTATTCGGTCCAGTTCTTCCGGGGTTACGGGGAGAAAACGGTAATCCCTGGAGCAGGCGGAGACACTGTTTTCCATGACTGCCTGATAGAGCGGCCGAATCGGTTCAATGTAACCGATGCATCCTCGTAGCTGATCTTCTTCTTCGAGGGTGACGAAAACTCCGGCCGGTTCGCGGAGCCGTTCCGTCAGTTCTATTTCCGAAGGAGCGGAGATACTTTTTTCTCTTGTTCGGACAAAATGTTCCAGGGAAAACCGTGCCAGTCTCAGCAGGGTTGTTCTTTCCGATGCATCCAGATACATGAGTCGGATCTTTCCGTTTCAGGTCGTTTGTGGAGGATCGTTTTGATCCCTGAAAAAATCTTCCGGCCGCAGTTGTTGAAGTTCGTTTTTAAATTTTTCCACTTCATCGTCGGTAATCGGCTTCCGGATGACGGGGCATTTGTCCATGACGGCATCGCTCACGAAAATCGGAGCGTCCGTCCGGACGGCCAGGGCGATGGCATCACTCGGCCGCGAATCGATGGAATAATGCTTTGTGCCGTTCCACAGGTCAATGACGGCATAATAGGTGTTATCCTTCAGGTCGGATACGGTGATCTTTTCCAGATGCATGTCAATGGTCCGGATGATATTTGCCAGCAGGTCGTGGGTCATGGGACGGGGCGGTGGTTCGTCCTGGAGTTTGTAGACGATGGCATTTCCTTCATTGATGCCGATCCAGATCGGAATCAGCCGGGTACCTCCGACCTCTTCCAGGTAAATCACATACTGGGCCGGGATGGGAATCAACATGAGGGAGAAGATCTTGAACTCTTTCATGGGGAAGCCCCTTCTGGAAATTTCTTTCATCATACCAGAGGGGCTTACGATTTACAAGGGGCGACGGACGTTCGGAAATCAGGGGCCGGGGGGAGATTGGAACATTAAAAACGATCAAGAGTTAATCGCTTTTCGTTCAAGGCATGCCGAAGGAGGATCAGCCTAAACGGTGTTTCGGAGACGCTCCCGCTTCTTCCCTGTACAGAATGAGGCGGGTCAGGGTTCGATTGACGGGTGTCGGGATCCCCCGTGTTTCACCACGATGGGCCAGCGCCCCGTTCAAGGCATCGATTTCGGTCCTCTTCCCGCGTTGGATATCCCGCAGCATGGAGGGGAAGTGGGAAGCCGTGGGAGGGATGAGGCGGGAGAAGAGGATTTCACGATATTCCTCCGGGGTTTCCCAATCAAGCTCTATTCCCTCCGCATCGGCGACGGCGAAGGCCTCCCGTATTATGTCGTACATCAGTCCCCTCGCGGCTTCCGATTCGAGGAGCTTCCCGTAGTTGACCCCGAGGACGGCGGCCGGGGCGTTCAATGCGGCGTTATAGAGGACCTTGCCCCAGATGAAGCGTTCAATCTTGCGGACGGCCCGGCAGGGGATTCCCGCACGGTCGATTGACCGGGCGATCTCCTCCGCCCGGTCAAAGGGAAAGGCGCTTTCCCGGACCGGGCCTATGGCCACGGCGTCGGCAATGACCGTGACCCTGACCGTCCCCGGTGCGGGGGTTTCCGCACCGAAGATGACCCGTCCGCCCAGGGTACGGTCGGCGCCGACGGTTTCGGCGATCGTCTCGATGTTCCCCAGTCCGTTCTGGAGGGAAAGGACCGGCGTTCTGCCGGCGAGGGCGCGGATCTCCTCCATGGCGGCTGCCGTCTGGTAGGACTTTACGGTCAGGAGGATGATGTCGAAGGAGTTCTCCTTCGGAAACGTAGTCAAGGCCTTCAGGTTCCGGACGGTATGATCTCCCCAGATGCCGGTGATCTCGAGTCCTGCCTTGTTGATGGTTTTCATGTGAGGGGGACGCCCGACGAGGGTGACTTGGTGCCCGGCACGGGCCAGGAAGCCGCCGAAAACGGATCCGATGGCGCCGGCGCCCATAACGAGGATTCGCAAGATTTCCCCCTTCCTTTCTCGTGGGTGACGGTCTTTCACACGCAGGTGAGAGGTATTTCAAAAGGCGGCGGCCCGAAGGTTTCAGACAAAACGAATTTCTTTCATGGGATAGTGTTTCCGGTTCTTGGTCCAGAGGGCAAATCCGTAAAGCTTCGCTGTTGCGGCAATCAAGGCGTCGACAGTGTGTATGCCGTTGGACTTTGAATATTTCATCAGATAATGACCGGCCTGCTCGCCGATATCATCAGTGACCGGGACGGAAGTGAAGAGGTTGAAAAAGGCCGCTGTATTCTTTTCTTCACCCTTCCGGATTCCGGCGTAGACTTCCGCCTTGCTGAGCGGGGAATAGTGAATGAGTTTTCCTTTTTGGTAAAGTTTTTGCAGCTTGGAGACTATTTCTTTCCTGTTCCTGAGGTAATCTATGATTACATCCGTATCGAGCAAGAGCATCTTTATCCTCTAACGCGGTCATCCTCCCGGAGTAAACGGACATACTGATCGGTCTCGAAGGTCCGGTCTTCCCAAAGGCCTGCTGCGTCTTTCAGTATTTGAAGTCCTTCCTTCGGGGTTCGAAAGGTGGTACGGATGGCGTAGCGAATCAGGGCCGAAACGGATTGACGGCGTTTTTCCCCTATTTTTTGCAGGATCTCGAAATCCTCTTCTTCCAGATAGATCTGCGTCCTTTTCATTATTCCCTCCGGTGATGTATATATAGTACATCATGGAACCGAAATGTCAACCCGGAAGTCTAACGCAGACGTAAACGGAAGGAAACGGTTTTGTGAAATGTTGAGACCTGACCCTGCCTATTGTTCTTCTGAAAGGAATTTCTCCGCGTCCATCGCGGCCTTGCATCCCATCCCGGCAGCAATGACCGCCTGCTTGTAGACAGGGTCCGCCACGTCGCCGGCGGCGAAGACACCGGGAACGCTTGTGCGGCTTCCTCCGTGCAGGACGATGTACCCCTGTTTGTCCAGCTCAACCTGCCCCTCGAAGATCTTCGTGTTCGGTACATGCCCGATGGCGATGAAGACCCCTTCGCAGGGAAGGTCCGAGACCTCGCCGGTCTTGACGTTCTTCAGGCGTACGCCGGTGACCCGTCCTTCCTCTTCGCCTAAGATCTCTTCTACGACGGAGTCCCAGGCGAAGGCGATCTTGTCGTTTCTGAAGACCCGGTCCTGCATCGCCTTGCTCGCCCGCAGTTCATCGCGCCGATGGATGATCGTGACTTTCGTGGCGAAACGGGTGAGAAAGTCGGCTTCCTCGATGGCGGTGTCACCGCCTCCGACGACGGCGATCTCCTTGTCCCGGAAGAAAAACCCGTCGCAGGTCGCGCAGGCCGAGACACCCCGCCCCATCATTTTCTGTTCCGAAGGGATCCCTAAGAAACGGGCCGAGGCGCCGCCGGCGATGATGACCGTCCTTGCGGTAATGACTTCGCTGTTGTCGAGGTGGATCGAAAAGGGATGCTTCGAGAAATCGACGGATACGACCTGTGCGCCGAGGATCTCCGTCCCGAAACGGACAGCCTGTTTCTTCATCTCCTCCATCAGGGCCGGTCCCATGACGCCGTCCGGGAAACCGGGGAAATTTTCCACCTCGGTGGTGATGGTCAACTGTCCCCCGGGTTGATGTCCCTCTATGACGAGGGGGGAGAGGCCGCTCCGGGCGTTATAGATGGCGGCGGTGAGACCGGCCGGTCCGGACCCTATTATGACGACATTTCTGGGCATTTCGCACCTCCTTAATTTTCCTGTGTCTCGGGATTCAAGAACCCGGATTTTAATCGTCATCGCGGGTTTTGTAAAGCCCTTTTCATGACGGCCTGGTTCAGGCGATTTGCCGCCTCTTTGACCTTCCGGTAACCTTCGGGGTTCCGGCAGCAACAGAGGTGCTTGTTGTGAAGCAGCGGCTCGGTCCGGATCGCCGGATATTTGCGGGCGGTTGTCTCGAAATCGGGGGTCCCCGGAACCGGGGAATAGGTGGCGAGATAAGAACGTATCCCGGCCTCGTGAACCATGTGCAGGGTCTCGATTACCGCCTCGTCCGGTTGACTCGGCACGCCGTATAGGACGTAGGCGCCCAATTCCTCCTGGGTGAAACCGGCGGAATGGAGGAGGCGCACGGCCCGCCGGAATGCGTCGTTTGAGACCTTTGCCGATGAATGCTTTTTCTGGAAGGAGGGACTGCTGCTCTCCAGACCGAGACGGATCGTTTTGAATCCGCTGCGGAAGAGAAGACCGGCTGTCTTTTTCGTGACCGCCCCGGCGTGGATTGCGTTTGGAAGATGAAATCGCAGATTGAGCCCTGTCCGTATGATCCCCTCCAGGATCGGGTGGAGATGGGTCCCGACCCGGACCAGGAGGGCGTCGTCGAAGAAGGCGAAGTCCCGCACCTTGTGTTGTTTCACGTAGTCTGTAATGGCCGCGACGACCTTGTCGGGGTCTTCCTGTACAAACCGGGGGTAGAGCCGGGAAACAGCGCAGTAACTGCAGGCAAAAGGGCATCCCCGCGAGGTAATCAGGGGGATGCTGCGCACTTGTTCGTAGAAGGAGAAATCGGGAAAGGGGAGAAGAGCCGGCAGTGGACCGCTCCGGAGGATTCCCTGCAGCCTTGCCAGGATGTGTTCAGAATCTTTTTCGGGGAAGAAGAGATCGGCGCCCGAGTATTGCCGGGCATGGTCCGGGCAGAGGGTGACGTAATTGCCTCCCAGCCCGATCGGGACGCCGGGGTGGGTATCGCGGACGATTTCAATCACCCGGTGCGCTCCGGGATACCAGTAGGTCATGAGACAGGTGACGAGAACGAGGTCGGGGCGGCCGAAGCCGGTCAGCTCCGCCCGGAATCTTTCATCGTCCATGCCGAACCGCCTGAAGGAGCGGGGGATTCCGTGCAGCGGCGGCGGGGAGTCGACCGCCCGGCCGGGGATCTTCCCGGTGGCGAACCGTTTGTCCTGTGCCCCGAGGGCGGCCCGGTCCACGCAGTCGATCAGTCCGACCTCATGCCCCGCCCGCTTCAGCGCCGTCCCGATCATGAGGAGTCCCAGCGGCTTGATCCAGAAATCGTATGCGGCGAAGTCCGTGATCCATGGATGAATGAGGAGGATCTTCTTCATCTTGATTCCTTGCGGCCCTTCCGATAAGATGCCGTTGTCTTTCATAGGTGATTCCCGGCAGGGTCGGGGACCGCCTGTGCAAAACAGTGTAGAACGATCGATCAGGAGAATCAACATGGGAGTGCCGAAAGATCCGGGTCCGGTCATGCTCTTCGCCGGTATGCTTTCCGGGGATCCCGGCCTCATGGACGACGTGGAAAAGAACTTGGCAGAGAAGTACGGTGGGATCCATTACCGGAGCGAGGATCTTCCATGGAACTATACGACCTATTATCGTAAGGAACTGGGCGAAGGAATACGGCGGCGTTTCATCTTCTTCCGTGACCTGATCGTCCCGGACGAGATTGTCGGGATCAAGCTCGAAACCAACAGAATAGAGGGGCGTTATCTTCGTGACGAAGGGGGAGAACCCCTCCGGCGGATCAACCTCGATCCCGGTTACCTTGATCCCGCCAAGGTTGTCCTGGTCTCCACAAAGGATTTCTCACACAGGATCTATCTCGGATCCGGGATCTATGGCGAGCTGACCCTGACCAACATAGGCGGCGTATTCCGGCCGCTGCCCTATACCTACCCGGACTATCGTGCGGAGGAGACCCTCCGGATTTTCAATTCTATAAGGGGTGATTCGGTTTTGTTGCGCCGGAGAAGCAGGACTTCCGCCTGAATTGCATTGATTTTTGTCCGGCAATATGCTAATTAACACTTTCATCCAGTCCATTGCCTTGCAGGGGGATAAACGGTTCGGTATATTCCGGTCGGATTGCCGATCCCACAACTGTTTTGGAATATGCCTGTTCACAATGGATATTAATCGCCGAATCGAAATATAAAGATTTCTCTTTCTATATAGAAAATCATACTTATGACTGTAATGAAAGTTCCGCTTCTGGATCTGAAGGAGCAGTATCGTTCCTGCAGGGATGAACTCCTGCCGGAACTGGAGCGGCTCTTCGATTCTCAGCTCTTCATCCTGGGGCAATCTGTCCGGGAGTTTGAAGATGAGATTGCCTCCTATTGTCATGTGCCCCATGGGATTGGTGTCGCCTCCGGCTCCGATGCCCTGCTCCTCTCTCTCATGGCCCTGGAGGCCGGTCCGGGGGATGAGGTCATTACCACCCCCTATACCTTCTTCTCCACGGCAAGTGCAATCACGCGCCTCGGGGCGCGGCCTGTCTTTGTTGATATCGATCCCGTTACATACAATATCGACCCCGCTGCGATCGAGGATAAGGTCACTTCCAGGACACGGGGCATACTGCCGGTCCACCTCTACGGCCAGGTGGCAGGGATGGAGCGAATCAGTTCAATTGCGTCGAAGTATCATCTCTTCGTCGTTGAAGATGCCGCACAAGCAATCGGTGCGGAATACGGAGGGAAACGTGCCGGAGCGTTGGGGGATGCCGGGTGTCTGTCCTTCTTCCCTTCAAAGAACCTGGGTGGTTTCGGAGACGGGGGGATGGTCGTGACCGACGATGCGGGACTGGCCGAAAAGATAAGTATCCTCCGCGTCCATGGTATGAAACCGAAATATGTACACAAATATGTCGGGATTAACAGCCGGCTCGATGCCCTCCAGGCGGTGGTGCTGTCGGTCAAGCTCAAGCGGCTGGATGCCTGCCATGAAGCGCGCCTGAGACATGCCGGGTATTACTTGGAACTCTTCAAGAGTGCGGGACTGGTGCGAAGCGGCGATGTCGTGCCGCCGCAGGATCGTCACGGCGGTGATCCCGCCTTCCGTCATGTCTATAACCAGTATGTGATACGAGCCCGGAAGCGGGATGCCCTCCGAGAGTATCTCTTGCAAGGAGGGGTCGGCACGGAGGTCTACTACCCGATCCCGTTGCACCTACAGGAATGCTTCGCCGGTCTCGGCTATCGTGAGGGGGACTTTCCCGAGGCGGAGCGGGCGGCGCGGGAGACGCTGGCCCTTCCCGTCTACCCGGAACTGACGGGGGAGATGCAGGAATACGTTGTCGAGCGGATCGCCTCATTTTATCGAGGGCGCCGTCCCTGACGAAGGGGTAAGATTATTTCCCTTCCGACCTTCTCCCCTTTGCAAAGGGGAGCACGGATATTACTCCCTTTTCCAAAAGGGAGTGCACATATTCCCCCCCTTTTCCAAAGGGGGGCTAGGGGGGATTCGGACCCCGCCGAACCACGTACAGCAGGGGCTGTAGCGCCGGGGTTTATCCCCGGCGAAGAGAGATCCTCCCGGCGGGGCCGGGGGAGAAGAGCCAAGAGCAGACTTGACCCCTTTGCGGTGTGTAACCGAGAGGGCGGAGCTGTATCAACCGGCAGGCCGGAATGAAGAGATCACGAATTCGGATACCCCCTGAGTCAGTGTTGCATCGAATCGGGGAGAAGTACGATCTCAAACTGATTCTCCTGTTCGGTTCTCAGGTTACCGGCAGGGTGCATGAGATGAGCGATATTGATATTGCCGTTCGAACCCGGTCAGGCAAGGGGGTCAAATTCGCCGATCTCCTCGATCTTACGGCCGATCTTACAGGACTCTTTGAGAAGGATGTGGACCTTTCCGTCCTGGATCATGCCGATCCGCTCTTCCTCTATAATGTTGTGGAAGGAGCGCGACTTTTGTGCGGAGAAGAGAAGGACTTTGACGCATTACGTTTGAAGGCCTTCAAAAAATACCAGGATTTTCGTCCCATTCTTGAACTGGAACGGCAATTTCTCTTGAAGGAATATAACGCGGGAGTAATGCCATGATTGATCCGGCAATGGTGCACCGGAAGCTTTCTCTGATTACCACGGACCTGAAGAGATTAAAGGATCTGGTCGCGAGAACCCGGGAGGCGCTTCTTTCGGACGAAATTGGTCTGGCCGCTGCAGAACGTTATCTCGAAAGGGTCATCGGCCGGATGATCGATATCAACTATCACCTGATTACCTCGGAAGGGGAACCGCCGCCGAAGGACTATTATCTCTCATTTGTCCAGTTATCAATAAAACCCGCCATCCTTGACAAGCAATTTGCCGAAGAAATAGCAAACGCCGCGGGTCTTCGTAATCGCATCGTCCACGAGTATGACGATATCGATCCCGGCCTCACCATTGAAGGGATGCGTGCGGCCGTGAGGGATATCCCGCTTTATGCCGGAGCGGTTCTGAAATATTTGGAAAAGCGGCGAAAGGATCGGGATCCGGCTGAATAATCATTGACGGGAAAGGGAACGATGCTGACCATTAAGACACCCCTCGACGGTCTGTTGCTGATCGAACCGAAGGTCTTCGGTGATGACCGGGGGTTCTTTCTCGAAACCTATGAAAAAAAACGCTATGGCGAAGCCGGTATCTCCGATGAATTTGTCCAGGACAACCTCTCTTTTTCGCAGCATGGAGTCCTCCGGGGACTCCACTATCAGAAACCGAACAGCCAGGGCAAGCTGGTCTATGTTCTGCGGGGCGAGGTCTTTGACGTGGCCGTCGATATCCGGGCCGGTTCTCCCACCTTCGGCCAATGGTACGGCGTCACCCTCTCCTCCGAAAACCGTCGGCAGCTATGGGTCCCGGCAGGATTCGCACACGGTTTCTGCGTTACCGGGGAGGCGGCACTCTTCGCGTACAAATGCACGGACTATTATGCCCCGCAAAGCGAAGTGACGATCCGCTGGGACGATCCCGCAATCGGTATCGACTGGCCGGTGAAGGACCCAGTTATCTCGGAGAAGGATGCAAAGGGGATTCTGCTTGGGGAGATGGAAGAATCCCTTCTTTTTCGCGTGCAGGATTTAAGGAGAAGCTGAATGCCTGATCAGAAACCGGATTTGCACTCCGAACCGGTGGATGAAGTGGAGTTGATCGACTACATCCATGTTCTTTGCAAACGGAAAAAGCTGATTCTTTTTGGGACGATTCTTTGCATGCTGATTGCGGGTGTGCTGAGTTATCGGTCGCCGGATCTTTATCGTGCGACCCTGATTTTCAGGCCCGGCATGACCGGTCAGATTATCGACCAGAAAAGAGAAACCGTGGACGATGCGGACGCGATCGTAAGGAGGATCAGAAGCGGCGTCTATGACCGGGGCGTGGTTGAAAAAATCCACCCAGAAAAGGAAATTGGGAAGATTGCCTGGAAGGTTGGGCACAAGATTAACGACCACCAGATTATCGTCTCCCTCGAAGATCCGGACGGTGGTTTCGCTGCAAGGGAGTTGGAGGCGCTCTTCTCACAAATTGCGAAGGCCTACGAACCGAAAATCAGCGTTTACAAGGAACTTCTGAAGAACAGGCTCGAACGTACGCGAATCAAGATTGAGGGGCTTGATCAGCAAAAGGCTTATTTGAAAGATAAAATCAGGCAGGAAAAACTCGGGCTGAAATTGAAATTGAGCAACTTGAAAGATGAGCGGACACTCAAAGAAAGATCCATCCCGGCTCGGGAAAGACAAATTGAAGAGAAAAAACGGGCAATTCAGCAGGTACAGGGGAAGATCAAGACAGAAGAGGGGAAGATCAAGGTCAAAGAAGGTGATATTGTAACCCGACAGGGGGCGATCCGGGCCATTCAGGAGAAAATAAAGATCCTTGATGCGAAGAAGAAATCTCTTCTTTCCCGGCTTCCTCAGATCGAGAACAATTCCAAGGATCTTCTGCAGGGCAGGGATTCCCTGGCGGCGAGTCGCAAGGCGAAAAAAGACGGTATTTCGTTCCTGTTGTTTTCCGACATTACCCAGAAGTCTATCGAGTATGCCAATAACCTGCGAAACAGCGCACTGAACCTGGATATCCAGAGGACGGACCTCAAGCAGCAGGTCCGGGTCGAGAATGCCGGCATTGAAAATGTAAGGGTACAGATCGCGAATATAAAGACCGGGATAGAGAACCTGAAACGGAGTATAGAGGATATCCAGGGCGGGATTGCCGATATCAGGAACGAAATCAGCAACATCAGGACACAGATCGAAGGAATCGGGAGGCAGGAAAAGAAGATCAAAAACGACTTTGAAAAATGGCTTTCCGGCACGCAGAAGGACCTGGCGAAACTTGACGAACAGAAACAGACCTTGACATTGAGCGCCGGGGATCTACATGAGCAAATGAAACTGATCTCCCCCTTGCTGCGGATCGAAGGGCCAGTGGTATCGATGAAACCGGTTGGGCCGGAAAGATCTTCCCGGATTCTTCTTGCAGCGGTGGGAGGGATGACGGCATTGATCTTCCTGGCTTTTTTTCTGGAGTATCTTGCGAGCGTAAAAAAGAGAGAGATCAAGGCGCAGGTTTAACGCGATCCTTCATCATCAGGTACCGGACCGTGGTCTGGTGAAAAACATGAAAATGGTGCCCTGTTCTTCCGGGTGCTTTCGGATCAAGGAGGGGGTGAATGTCTGGGCAGGCGACGGAAATACAGGCAAATGCAGATTCTGACGAAATCGAGCTGATCGACTACATTAACGTCCTTTGCCGCAGGAAGACGCTGGTCCTCGGAGGGACCATCCTGTGTGTTGTTCTTGCCGCGGCGGTAAGCTTCCTGCTTCCCCCGGTCTATCGTGTAGACACTGTCCTTCATATCGGGAAGACGAGCCGTGTTATCGAGAAACCGGCGAATCTGCTGGCGAAGATCGAAAACGGTCTCTATGATGGGGCCGTCCGGGATAAAACCGGAATAGATATTCCTGGAGAGTTCCACCGAAAGATCAAAGCGGAACATTTGAAAAACACCTCGCTTGTCAGAATCTATATCGACTCCGCCCATAAAGTGGAGGCCGCCAAGGTTCTCGCTGCAATGGATGACCTGATCCTTGCCGATCATATGCGGATGATCGATGTTGATGAGGCCGTGGTGAAAAGCAGGATCAGGGCCGTGGAGGAAGAGATCGTATCTCTGGAAAAAGAGAAGGCGCGTATTCAGAAAGATATCGATCTCACAAGAAGAGACAGGGTAGCGTCCGAAAAGGAACTGAAGGAGATCGGGGATCGTATCCGGAGACTCCAAAAGGAGGAACGGAAGATCAGCCGTAGCTCGGGCAAGGACAAGACTCTTCTCCTTTTGTTATTGAACAGCGAACTGCAATATGATCGTCTTTATTCCAACCGGTTGCATGATCGGCTTGACAGAGGGATCGAGAAAGACCTGCTGGAGTTCATGACACGATTTAACGTCAACAACAATTCCCTGAATTCGTTAGTTCGGAAAAAAACGGAACTGGAATTGCAATTGAAAACCTTCCGGAAGACGAAGATCATTAAGGATGTAACGGTTTCCGAGAATCCGGTCAGTCCGAAAATCAGGCTGAACATCCTCCTGACCGGGATAGCCGGTTTGTTCTTTTTTGTCTTTCTCGCCTTTTTCCTGGAGTATTTCAAGAGCGCAAAGGAGAGAGAGAACCTTGCCCATATGGGAAATTGATGCGCCTTTCCCCCGGAGAGTCGATGGTGTCGTAAAAAGTCGTTTTCCGGATTCCGTTCATGGTTCGACAGGCTTCCGAGCATGGTGAGCTTGCCGAACCGCATGCTCGGAAGCTGGTTGAACCACACGAACGGAATATCAATTACTTGCTCCGTTCGCCCTGAGCCGGTCGAAGAATGATTTTTTTTTGCATCTGGTCTACGTTAAGATATGCTAATCGTAGCTTAGTGTGTACCGAGATGTCATGCAGCCTATCAAGCAACTGACGGAAATTTTGGAGAACCTGGCGGACAGAGAGCATTACCTCTTTTCTCGGAGAGATCTGAGCGCCGTTATTCCCGGCCATCATTCGGTCGCAATGAAGGCAGTGATCGGCCGGGCAGTCAAGAACGGTCTGCTCAGGCGCGTCTGCCGCAGTCTGTTTCTCTATCCGAAGGTTGATTATCCTTCCGGTCTTGTCTTGTATCATGCCGCCGCCCGCCTGAGAGCCGATGAATTTAATTACATCAGCCTGGAATCCGCTTTGAGTGATGCCGCCGTGATTTCACAAATCCCCATGAACTGGATCACGCTGATGTCTTCCGGACGTAGCTCTATTATCGACTGCGGATCTTTCGGCCATATTGAATTCGTCCATACAAAAAAATCTCCGGATCGTGTGGCCGACCAGGTTGTCTATGATCCCCGCTGCAGACTGTGGCGTGCATCCGTTGCCTTGGCGCTGCGGGACATGGCGCAGACCAGGCGAAGTACCGACCTGGTAGATTGGGAGGCGGCCCGTGAATTTGTTTGACCTTCTGGTTACCCAGGCCATGAAGCGCTGGGGCAAACTGGCTTCCTTGCGCAGTGTGGTGGAAAAAGAACTGCTGCACCATGACATTCTCCGTGAAATGAGTGCTGCAGGTATGCTCAACGATTTGACCTTTATCGGCGGCACATGTCTGCGGGCCTGTTACGGCTCCCATCGTTTGAGTGAGGATCTGGATTTTACCGGGGGGGTCGGCTTTCGTTGTGAGACCCTGCGCTGTGACCAGATCCGCTCTCCGGGTTCCCCCCCGTTCGACAAAGGGGGGCCAGGGGGGATTCGATCTTTCTATTTGTGGCGGTTGTTTCTTGTGGAATTGATATCCTGCACATGGTGTGTTATGGTCATAAAGCGAGAAATTATAATATTTCTATGAATGAATTGGATTGCGAGGTGGAAAGATGGGGACGATTACAATTCGGAAAAATGAAGATATCCAGGAAATAAGGAACAGGATACTGCATGGTGTCAGGAATGCAAAAGCGCTTTCCGTGAAGAAATACAGCGGAAGATTGAAGTTAAAGGAAGAACCGTTAGTCTATCAAAAGCGTATTCGGAAAGAGTGGGATGAACATACTCGTTGACACCAACATTGCACTCTATTTATTTGGCGGAGATCAACAAATTTCCGGAGTGCTTGATGGCCAAGTGGTCCATGCATCCTTTGTTACGGAACTTGAGTTGCTTGGATATCCAGGCATTACCATCGAGGAAGAAAAATTGATTCACCATTTTCTGGATGATTGCGTCGTGATTGATCTGAATGGGCAAATTAAGAGCAAAACAATAAAACTTCGGCGGCAGTATGGATTAAAACTGCCGGACAGCATTATCGCGGCAACAGCATGCTATTTGGGCATACCTCTTTTCAGCGCCGACATGGATTTCCGGGCAGTGAAAGAAATCGACTTGATGGCCTATGAACGAAGTTGATTGCATAGTGGTTGTTATTCCATTAGGGTGATTCGGCAGGTTTCCCCTGCACGTTAGCTTTTCAAACCCGTTCGCCCTGAGCGGGCCTGTGCTGAGTTTATCGAAGCATCGAAGGGCCTGTCCTGAGACATAATGGCTGACAGTTGGCAAAAAAGTGCCTGCCCCTTGCCAACGTGGGTTATGCTGGAAATTATTAACCCCGGC
>JAADIO010000017.1 GCA_013151235.1 Deltaproteobacteria bacterium
CCGAAGAAGAGGCCCGAAAGAGGGCAATAGAAGAGAAACGGAAGAAAATCGAAGAGGCCCGGCGGGGGAAGGTTCATCCCCCTTACGCGGCCAAGATGTGCGACGCCTGCCATGTCATCCAGAGCCGGGGAGCGATCCCGACGGGTGTCGATTTTGTAACCAAAAAAACAAAGCTCTGCGGCATGTGCCACGACGACAAGTCGCAGGAATCGCTGGCGGAAAGTTACCGGTTTGTCCACGCCCCGGCCCAGTACGGCGCCTGCGTCATGTGCCATAATCCGCATGAATCGCCGAACAAGTTCATGCTACAGACTGCACCGATGGGACGTCTCTGTTTCAGGTGTCACGAGGGCAATCGGATCATGAGGACTCCTGCACATTCCGGCATCGGGAAGGAATCTTGCACGAAATGTCACGATCCGCACGGGAGCAACAGACGTTTCATGCTGAAAGAGACATTGAATCTTCCGAAATCGAAAGACCTTTCGCCGGAAAATGTAAAAAGGGGGAAAGAGAGGAGGCGTGGTTGATTTCCCCGCATGATACCGGTAGAAGAAGACCTGCCGGACTGCTTTTCTTCCTGGCGCTTCTCCTCTCTCTTCTCCTGGCCCCGCCGGGAGGTGGATCTTCGGCCTTTGCATACAGGGTTCCGATCCGCCTTTTCCGGATCACGGGGATGGGCGGTTCACTCGGATTCAGTACCGGCCTTTCCAACAGTGACCAGGAAAACAAACATACCGGAACGCCCGCTCAATCCACAAACCGCTCTTATTCCGAACATGTCAGCTTGGGATTTTCCGGGTATGTTTATCATCCTTATCTGCTCACTTTCCGCGGGCATACATCCCTGGGCCTGCAGCGAAGCATCAGCAACAGCGGCAGCAATCGGGAGCGAACATTGCGCCACAAAAACCTGCTCTACGACCTTTACATAAAGATACTGAAGCGCAAGTCCCTGAACCTCGCACTCAATTTTAACCGGGACCGAACAATCAACTGGGGAACCTTCTCGGAAGACCGGATACAAACCAGCACCCTCGAGGAGGCGATACTCTCGTACAAAAACGACGTCTTCCCGTGTACGGTCCGGGCCCGCAAGAACAGCAGACGGCAGGAAGCCGATACCACCTATACGGATACATCCCATTCTATATCCGCAACCGGTACCTACAGCAACGATCGTATCGGCACCGCCGATATCAGCTATTCGTCAGGACATGCGATGACGGAGAATACGGATATCGATACCCGGGACCATACCTTCTCTTTGCACCATTTTCTCTCCTTCGGCAGGGGAGGGACCCGTCTGAGGGATACTTTCATGATGATGGACCGGCGAGGAACAACAAACACCCGTAAGCAGATCCTTTTCTCGACGGGGGTCTCCACACGGCTGTCCAGCTCTCTCCGGTCCGGCATGGGCTACTCCTTTCACCGGTCAACGCAGATGTCGGATCTGCCCGGGTCGGGAAAATCCCGCTCCACCTCACAGTCCGGTTCGTGGTCGCTGGGTCATCAACTTTATCGAAGTCTCAGCACCTCCCTCAGTATAAGCGGGAGCAAGTCACGTTACGAAACCGGAAGTTTTTATCAAACAAAAGAACGGGCGCGTTGGCGCTACAACAAGAAAATCCCGGCCGGGAATTTCCATCTCAGTTATGGTCTGAGTTTCCGGCAACACAGGGAGGACATGGAGGCGGGCACAAACCGGGTGAACGACGAAAAACACAAATTCGGAGAAAACCCGACGGAACCCGACGTCATCGAACTCCGGTACGATTTCGCCAATACGAAGACCATTGAGATTTTCGACGCATCCGGCTTATTCCCGGCCGAAGACAGGGACGGCAACATCATGGCCGAAGGGGTCCACTACGAGGTGCATCAAGATGCAAACGGGGTGACAAGACTCCAACTCCTTCCTCCATACAACGATCCGGCAAGCCCTGAGAGCCTGATCGGCTATCAGACCCTTACGCTGATATACGAATACCAGGTTCTCTCCTCTCTCGACTACAATTCATTCGGCCAGGGATACGGCATCGGTTTCAGCCTATGGCAACATCTCGCCTTCGGGTATGGCGCATCGGTCGGTAAGCACAAAAAGATACATGGGGTCGATACGGGGAACCGGATCGACTCGACAAGAAGCAAACAATACCGTATCTCGCTGCACTACCCGCATTCCGATACCAGGGCGGTGCGAAAAGAGTTCCGCTCCAAAAGGGCTCCCCGTGAATCAGAAGGCATTACAGAAAGCATACACTACCGGCTCCCCTACCATATCACCTGGAACATGCACGCCGCCTACTCCCGTACGAAGTCCTTCTCGCGGGAGAGCACCAGCTACAGTCGGAGCATCGGAACGGGGATTTCCACTCTGCTGCCATACCGCATTTCCTGGGGGTTATCGGGGAACTACAGCAATCGAAGTTCAACGAATGATCAGTCGATTTCCTTCAATATCTCCTCACATCTTTCCTGGAGTTACCGCCGGTTCAACATCCAGCTTAACTATGACCTTTTCCACAGCCGGTACGAGTTCACGGGCACCAGGGAAAAACGTCGTCTTTATCTCAGTGCAACACGCGATTTCTGACCCGCCGCCGAAGGAAGGAGCTGTCTATGGATCCTCGCCATATGCTGAAAAAGAACCGGGCCCTGCCAATCCTGTGGGGACTCCTTTTGCCGGTCCTCCTGTCCTCATTTTCCTGTATTCTTCACAGGGGAGACGCCCCCCCCGCGGAAAAGGCAACCGTCGAGGCACGGGAACGGGTCTGGCCCTGCCCTCCGGCCCCCGCCCGGATCCGTTATTTGCACTCCATTTCGTTTCCCAATGACCTGCGAAGCAGTCACACCCTGTGGAACCGGATGCTCGCCCTCCTCGCTGGGAAAAATACCGTCCGGATGATCCGGCCCTACGGACTCGACATCGACACCGAAGGAAACATGCTCATCACCGACCCGGGCGCACACAGGGTCTATCTTTATGGTACGTCGGACGGTTCATGCCTCATCTTCCCGAAGACCGGGAAGAAGAGGGTACTCATCACACCCATGGATGCCGCCTTCGACGGCGGAGGAGAGATACTGGTCTCCGATTCGGCAGCGGGAGCGGTCTACCGTTTCGACCGTAAAGGACATCTGAAGGAAACGATCGGGACATTCAAACGCCCCACCGGGCTGGATGTAAACCATGAATCAAAGCGGCTCTATGTCGTCGACACCCTGGCCCACAGGATCCGGGTCTACGGCCTGAACGGGAAACACCTTTTCGATTTCGGCAAACGGGGTTCCGCCCATGGCGCATTCAACTACCCGACCCATATCGCCCTCGACAGCGCGGGCCGGGTTTATGTGACCGACGCCATGAACTTCCGGATCCAGGCCTTCACCCCGGACGGAAAGTTCCTCTATGCCATCGGCAATAACGGGGACGGTCCCGGCGCTCTTTCCAAACCGAAAGGGGTCGGCCTGGACAGTGACGGGAATCTCTATGTGGCCGACGCCATCTTCAACAACGTGCAGATCCTGAACCGGAAAGGGGAGCCGCTCCTCTACTTCGGGAAGTATGGGACAAAACCGGGGGAGTTCTCCATGCCGGCGGATCTTGTGATCGATTCAAAGGACCGGATCTACGTAGCCGATTCCTACAACCGGAGGATCCAGGTATTTCAGTATATCAAGGCGTCGGGAAGAAGGGTTCTCCCCTGACCGGCCGACAGATGGAGGAACTGACAATGAAAACGAAACGAGTATTCCGGACCTTTCGGCAGAAAGTGTTGATTGCACTCTCTCTTCCTCTTCTGGCACTCTCTCTCACCCCTCCTGCCTTTGCAAACCTGATCCAGGATACAAAACACAATCTTTCCGCGCAGGGTCCCGGCACAATCAAGGCAACCTCGGGAAAACGGCTCTGCGTCTTCTGCCATACGCCGCATCATGCTACGGGTCCGCTCCTTTGGAACCGTGACGATCCCACATCGACCTATATCCCTTACCAGAGCAGCACGGCGCCGGTTCTTCCCGGTCAGCCGACGGGGGGATCGAGGCTCTGTCTCTCCTGCCACGACGGCACGATTGCGATCGGCGCCGTGGCGAGCAGTCCGACGGAGATCGAAATGACGCAACGCTTTTTGGACAGTGGCTCCTCGGCCCTCGGAACGGACCTGTCCGACGATCATCCGATCTCGTTTGTCTACGACAGTACAATCAACACCTCAAACCCGGAGTACAAGGACCCGGGGCTTCTTATCGACCAGGTCCAGCTCGACCGCAACGGGGAGATGCAGTGCACATCCTGCCACGACCCGCACGACAATGAGTTCGGCAAATTCCTCGTGGAAGACAATACCGGCTCCGCCATCTGCACGGAATGTCATCAACCGACAGGATGGACCGCCACCCCTCACGACCTCTCCACCGCAGGCTGGAACGGCAACGGCGCCGACCCCTGGCCCCATACCACCTATACTACCGTTGAAGATAACGGCTGCGAGAACTGCCATCGGCCACACACGGCCGGCAGACATGAGCGCATTCTGAATTTTTCAGCGGAGGAAGAAAACTGTCTGCGGTGTCATGACGGCAATGTTGCATCAACGGACGTCCAGTCCGAGCTTTCAAAGCTCTCCAGTCACCCCGTTGCAAATACGCTCGGAGTCCATGACCCTCTGGAAAATCCGGCAACGATGAACCGGCATGTAGAATGCGTTGACTGTCACAATCCGCACCAGGCAAACGGTCAGACCGCCACGGCGCCGAATGTCTCCGGGGCGCTGCAGGGAGTAACGGGCGTCAACATTTCCGGCCTCAAAGTAACGCCCGCATCTTACCAATACGAGATTTGTTTCAAATGCCACGGCGATACCGATCCGGGCCCGCCTCCGGTAACCCGGCAGATCCAGGAAGTCAACAAGCGGCTCCAGTTTGACCTCACCAGTCCCTCCTACCACCCAGTGGAGGGTGCCGGGGTCAATACAAATGTCCCAACCCTGATCGCTCCCTACACCCCGACCACAATAATTTACTGTACGGACTGTCACAACAATGACAGCGGTCCCGGCGGCGGCGGGAACGGCCCGGCCGGGCCGCACGGTTCACAGTGGCCTTATCTGCTTGAGCGGGAATACGACTTGGCGGACAACACCCTGGAGACACCGAGCACCTATGCCCTATGCTACAAATGTCACAATCGAACCCTCCTCCTGCAGACGCCGAGCCCGGACGGTTTTCCGCACGACACCCATGTGCTTCCGGGGACCAACAATAACGGCAACGCCCCCTGTTCAATCTGCCACGATCCCCATGGGATCAGTAATTCTCTCGGGAACGGCACGAACAACGCCCACCTGATTAATTTCGACACCACGATCGTAACTCCGGACCCAGGGTCCGGCAAACTTGAATACGATTCATTGGGGACTTTCCACGTGGAGTGTTACCTCTCCTGCCATAATTATGACCACAGTCCCTCATCCTACTAATTGCAAAGGAGTCCTCTTATGCGCCGTAAAAGAATTATTTCACTTTTAATCCTGCTTTTGATTCCGGTCAGCCTCTTCGCCGCGGAGAACGACCCGGTGGTGGCGCAGGTCAACGGAACCCCGATCGCACAGTCGAAGCTCTACGGGGCGTACCAGCGTCTGATTCCCCTCAATATGTTCCACAGGAAGGTCACGTCGGAAGTCAAGAATCGGCTTCTGCGAAAGGCCCTGCACGAATTGATCGACAAGGAACTCAAACTCCAGGAAGCTCAACGCTTGGGAATCTCCCTGCCGGAAGAAGATCTTGAGACGGCTGTAAAGGAGCTGATTGCACGTTATCCGAGCCGAGAGGCCTACAGGGCGCGGCTTATGAAGCTGAAGGTGTCAGAAAAAGAGGTCCGGGAGGCCCTCAAGAGGAGAAAACTTACAGAAAAGGTTTATAAACACGAAGTAACAGACCAGATCCGGGTGGACGAGGCCACAGCCAGGAAATTCTACGACGAGAACAAAAAACAGTTTATCCAGCCGGAACAGTTACATCTCCGGAAAATCATCATCAAGGTCCCGGCCCTGTCGACTCCGGAGGTCGTCAAACAACTCAAAGAGAAAGCGACAAGGGTCATGAAGGAGATTCGGCAAGGACTTCCTTTCGAGGAGGCTGCAAGGAAATATTCGGATGCAAACAACAAGAATCGTGGTGGCGACATGGGGTTCATCCATAAAGGACGGTTCGACCCCAAGATCGAAAAAGAGGTACTTGCCGGAAAACCCGGGCAACTCTTCGGACCGTACAAGCTCTTCGAGGGGTATACCATTCTGAAATTGGAAGAGGTGAAACCGGAGCGGCTGGTCCCCTTCGAGGAGATCAAGGATAAGCTGGTTGAAGATCTGATCCGCCGGAAAACGAACGAACGGAGTGAAGCCTGGATGAAACAGCTCCGCAAAAAGGCCAAAATCAAGATCCTCGACTCCCGACTGATGGAGGAAAAACCAGGGAAAGAGGCCGCCAAGGACGCAAAGGGAAACCTCGAATAGGTTTTGATCTTAGCCGGGATGGGAATTGGCAGTTGCAGTCCTTGGCGTCCTTTGCGTACTGGGTGAGAGAAAAGGCCTTACAACCCAAGGCGCCTCTCGCAGAGGCCGCCAAGGAAGGCTGGAACAGGTCTTGGTTAAAATATATATGGATCTTCTTTGCGCCCTTTGCGTGCTTTGCGAGAGAAAAAGAGTTTGAATGAAAACCTCCCGATTGCAAATCCTCCTGCTCCTCCTGCTCCTTACTGGAATCGCCCTCATCCGTTACCATCTGGCCGGTCTACCTCTGGAACGGGACGAGGGAGAGTACGCCTACATGGGGCAGTTGATCCTCGAGGGAATCCCTCCATACAGCCTGGTCTATAACATGAAGTTCCCCGGCATCTACGTTATTTATGCCGGGATTATGGCTCTCTTCGGTCAAACGCCCTTCGGAATTCATATAGGGCTCCTTCTTTTCAATGCGGCGACCCTCTTTCTTCTCTATCTCCTCGCCCGAAAGCTTCTCTCTCCCTGGGCGGGTCTTGCCACAGCAGCGGCCTTCGCCGTCCTCTCCCTCAGTCCATCAGTCCAGGGGATGGTAAGTCATGCGGAACAGTTTGTCCTCCTGCCCACCACAGGGGGAATAATCCTCCTGCTTGCCGGGTTGGAACAGCAACGATCCCGCCGGCTCCTCTTTCTCTCCGGCCTTTGCCTCGGGATCGCCCTCATGATCATACAGCTCGCTGTCCCGCTGCTCCTCTTCGGCGGGGTCTGGATCTTTCTGGATGATCTTTTCCGGGGACAGGCACGGATCAGGGAAACAACTCCGAAGCTTCTTCTCTTCGGCGCCGGGGCCGTGATCCCTTACGGGATTACCTGCCTGATCTTCTACCGCCTCGGCCTTTTCGACGCATTCTGGTTCTGGACGATAACCTATGCGCGGACATACGTGGGACAGGTGCCGTTGGACGCTGCATGGCATCTCTTCCGGGGCAGGGCCGTCTCGATCCTTCATGCTTCGACCGGAATCTGGCTGCTGGCCGCCCTCGGTCTGATCGTCCTCTTCAGGAAAAAAAACAGGTCTCGTGCTCCCTTCGCCGTCACCTTCCTCCTCTTCTCATTTTTCGCCATCTGTCCGGGCCTCTACTTCCGGCCCCACTACTTCGTCCTGATGATCCCCGCAGTTGCCCTCTGTGCAGGATCCGGAGCGGAAGAACTCGGGCGGTTCATTGAACGAATCGGAGGAAACGGGATACTTGCAGGGACTCTGGCCGGGGTCGTCGTTGCAGGCGCATGCATCTCCCCCTTCGTGCGGCAACGTGATCTCTATTTCCGGATGACCCCGACGGAAGTTTCCCGCGCAGTCTATTCATTGAATCCCTTCCCTGAATCGGTTGAGATCGCCCGTTATATACGGGAACACTCCTCTCCGGACGACCAGATTGCCGTCCTGGGATCGGAACCGCAAATCTGTTTCTACAGTCACCGGCATTCCGCTACAGGGCATATATACATGTACCCGCTCATGGAAAACCAGCCTTTTGCCGACAGAATGCAGCAGGATACGATCCGGGAAATCATGAAGGCCAAGCCACGTTTTCTGGTCTATGTGGCCATTCCCGCGTCGTGGCTCATACGTCCGAAATCCTCCCGACGGATCTTCCGCTGGTTCCATAATTACAGTGACCGCTATTACCATGTGGACGGTTTGGTTGAACTCTTTCCCGGCCGGCCGAGTATCTATCTCTGGGGGACGGCGGCTTCGACGGTACGACCGGCTTCCCGACTCTGGATCTACCTGCTGGAACGAAACGGGACAAGTTGATGGCCTGGACACCGAAGGGTAAAATCCTCTTCTGGACAGCCATGCTGCTCCTGTCTGTCATCGTCACTTTTCACGGTCTGCTCCATTGCGGTTTCATCACGTTCGACGATCCGGATTACGTGACGAAGAACCCGATGGTGCAGCAGGGACTGACGTGGGCCGGAGTTCAATGGGCATTCACAACAGGAACGGCCGCAA
>JAADIO010000018.1 GCA_013151235.1 Deltaproteobacteria bacterium
CCGATTTCCTGCTGTATAGTACGGACAGGTAAGCAAACAGGATGGTCCCCTGCCTTGCAGGTGATGATCGATGTGTTTTGAGCCAACACATATTTGAATGGGATCTATGTTCGAAAGATGGTGTGCACGCCCTGGCGACAGGGAAGCCTGAAATCTTTGACGGGATACCCACCTGATTTTCAGGTTCAAATAATTTCGGTCACACGGCAAGGCGGGGTCCTCTTTTATTATAGATGCAGTGAAGAGGTCATACAATCTACCGGAAAGGGAACTATACGAACCATTCAACCATCAAAACCGGTCATAACCCTGATCCGGGCGGAGATGGTCACTCAAACGCAGACGTTGGATAGGATGATTGAAGGAGTTCATGGCCGGCGAATAAAGAAGGTTTTCCTCTCTTATGAAAAAATGGTTTGACCGTTGTAAAGGTTCTGTATTCATGTTGTATGAGGTGACCCTTGGATTCGGCGGGAAAGGCCGGTCCGGTATTTTACAGTACAGGACTGCTGAAAACTGAGGGCTTTCCCGTTTCCTTCAATCGTTCCTGATTTCCTATCCCTTCCTGCGTGCCGGGTCTTCCGGGGGGGTGTTTGCCGACCGGAAGTTCCCCGCACTCCGAGTTATTTCCTTTTCCTGTTTTGCCTGTAGATTGATCCCCGGTACCTCCTGATTGTTTTAGTATCGTTCCAATGCCTGGATCGATGGGAGTTAGAACGGATGGATCTTTTCCCGGATGAAGAACAGGAACCGAGTGTTCAGGACATACCGCTGGCCTGGCGGATGAGACCCCTTGGTTTTGAGGAGTTTGAAGGACAGTTGCACCTTGTGGGGGAGGGGAAACCTCTGCGGCAGGCGATTGAGGATGACCGGATTCGTTCCCTGATTCTTTATGGACCGCCCGGAACGGGGAAAACCGCCCTGGCCCATCTGATTGCCCGGCGGACGGGCAGAGACTTTTGCAGCCTGAATGCCGTGACGGCCGGTGTCAACGAGATTCGCAAGGTTGTCGCCCGGGCCGGGGAGAGACGCCGGGCCGGAAAAGGGGGAACCATCCTCTTTGTTGACGAGATCCATCGTTTTAATAAAGTGCAGCAGGACGCCCTCCTCCCCGATGTGGAAAGCGGGCGGATTACCCTGATCGGGGCCTCAACGGAAAACCCCTGTTTTGCACTCATTCCGGCCCTCCGGTCCCGGTCACAGATTCTGGAGTTCAAATCCCTTGATCGCGAGGTCCTTGAACGAATCATCCGTCGCGCCCTGAATGATTGCAAGCGGGGTCTGGGGAAGGTTCCCGTGGATCTTTCCGGAGAGGCACTGGCCTACCTGGTGATGATGGCCAACGGTGATGCACGGAAGGCCCTGAATGTTCTGGAGGTCGCCGTGTCCGCGACGGCACCGGCGGCGGGGCGGGTGTCTTTGACACGAACGGTTTTAGAAGAGGTCATGCAGCACAAAGCCCTCGATTATGACCGTGACGGCGACGCTCATTATGATACCGCATCGGCCTTCATCAAGAGTATGCGGGGATCGGATCCCGATGCTGCGGTCTATTATCTGGCCCGGATGATCGAAGCCGGTGAGGATCCCCGGTTTATCGCCCGCCGTATCGTGATCTGTGCGGCGGAAGATGTCGGCAATGCCGATCCGAGGGCGCTCCTTGTTGCGGAAGCGGTCCTGCAAAGTGTGGAGAAGATCGGGATGCCGGAGGGGCGGATTCTGCTCGCTCAGGCCGTCACCTATGTGGCGACGGCTCCGAAGAGCAATGCCGCCTATCTCGCCGTGGATCAGGCTTTGGCGGATATCCGGTCGGGGAAGAGCTTGAGGATCCCCGCTTTCCTGCGGGACACTCACTATTCCGGGGCAAAGGATCTGGGACGGGGAGTCGGGTATCTCTATCCGCACGATTTCCCGGGACATTTTGTCCCCCAGTCCTATCTGGAGGAAAAACGGAGCTATTATCGTCCGTCGGATCAGGGATATGAGAAGAACATCCGGGAACGGATCCTCAACTGGGATCGTCTCCGGAAGCGAAAAGGTTCGGAACAGCAACAGGAGCGGTAATTTCGTGGATTTAATTGGGAGAAGTTTCACTATAGACGGCGGAGGGTTTTTGAAGCCGTTTCTCATCTTTATGCATTGAAGGGGGTGGCGACCATTAATTCAATCTCATGGATCGTCCTGGCCGGAGTGATCGGCGTTTCTGCAGGACTGATCATCAGCAAAATGTTTTATTCCCGAAAGGTAAAGGATGCCGACAAGGCCGCGGCGTCTCTCCTTGCTTCCGCCAAAAAACAGGCGGAACAGGCCATGAAAGAGGCACGCATTGAAGCCAAGGAGATGATCTATCAGGCCCGGAGCGATTTCGAAAAGGAAACAAGGGAAATTCGGAACGAGCTGCAGGCCCGGGAGAAACGTCTCGCCCAGAAGGAAGAAAACATCGAGAAGCGTTTTACCTTGGTGGAGAAGAAAGAACAGGATGTCAAAGGGCGGGAAAAGGGCCTGCAGAAGGTGGAAAAACGGGTGCTGGAAAAGGAAGCCAGGTACGATCAGGCCCTGAAGGAGCAGGTGCGGATGCTGGAGCGGGTCTCCGGGATGTCGGCCGTCGAAGCCAAGACAATGCTGATCAAGGAAATGGAAGATGAAGCCCGTTTCGAGTCCGCCAGGATGGTGAAGCGAATCCTCGATGACGCCCGGCTGAATGCGGAAAAGGAAGGGAAGAATATTATTGCCCTGGCGATTCAGCGTTGCGCCGGTGATTTTATTTCGGAGATGACCGTTTCCGTGGTGAACCTTCCCAACGACGAAATGAAGGGGCGGATCATCGGCCGTGAAGGACGTAACATCCGCTCCCTGGAGGCGGCTACCGGCATTGATCTGATCATTGATGATACACCGGAAGCGGTGATTCTTTCCGGGTATGATCCGATCCGCCGGGAGGTGGCGCGCCGCTCCCTGGAAATGCTGGTCAGTGACGGCAGGATTCATCCCGCCCGTATCGAGGAAGTAGTCAAGAAGTCTCAGGCGGAAGTGGATAAGTTGATCCAGGAAGAGGGAGAAGCGACGACCTTTGAAGTGGGCGTCAATAACGTCCATTCCGAAGTGGTCAAGCTCCTGGGACGTCTGAAATATCGGACCAGCTATGGACAGAATGTTCTGAATCATTCCAAGGAGGTGGCGTATCTCTGCGGGGTGATGGCCTCGGAACTGAACCTGAATGTAGCACTTGCGAAACGGGCCGGTCTGCTTCATGATATCGGTAAGGCCGTGGACCATGAGATGGAAGGAACCCATGCCGGGATCGGCGCCGACCTGGCAAAGAAATACGGCGAAGATGAAAAAGTGATCAATGCCATAGCCTCCCATCATGATGATGTCGAAGCGGTCTGTCCGGAATCGGTCCTCGTGGCGGCGGCCGATGCCCTCTCCGCCGCGCGGCCGGGCGCCCGGAAGGAGAGTCTGGATGCCTATATCAAACGACTGAATAAATTGGAGGAGATCGTCAACAAGTTTGACGGCGTGGAAAAGTCCTACGCCATACAGGCAGGCAGGGAGATCCGGGTCATTGTGGAGAATGAACAGGTCTCCGATGAAAGGGCCGCCGTGCTGGTGAAGGATATCAGCAAGAAGATCGAAGAAGAACTGGCGTATCCCGGCAAGATCAAGGTGACCGTGATCCGCGAGAGCCGTTTCGTGGAATATGCGAAATGAAAATACTTTTTATCGGAGATATCGTCGGGAAACCGGGCCGTCAGACCGTGGCACGGATGATCCCCCGTCTGGTGGCACGTTTGGGGGTTGATCTTTGTGTAGCCAATTGCGAAAACGCGGCCTCCGGATTTGGTTTGACGCCGAAGCTCCATCAGGAGTTGAAGGCGATGGAGATTAGCGTCCTGACGTCCGGTAATCATATCTGGAGCAAGAAGGAAATCTATCCACTCCTCGATTCGGAGGCGAGTCTCCTGCGTCCGGCGAACTACCCGGACGGGGTGCCGGGACACGGCAGTTGTATCGTTTCGACGGCCGGCGGTGAACAGGTTGCTTTTCTCAATCTCATGGGGCGGGTCTTTCTCTACGATCTTGAATGTCCCTTCCGTACGGCCGAAGCCGAAGTGGCGAAACTTCGGGAGGAGACACCGGCCATCGTGGTGGATTTCCATGCCGAAGCGACCTCCGAAAAGATCGCCATGGGATGGTTTCTCGACGGCAAGGTCAGCGCCGTGCTTGGAACGCATACCCATGTGCAGACGGCGGACGATACCATCCTGCCGGGGGGGACAGCCTACCTGACCGATGTCGGAATGACCGGACCGAGCAATTCCGTCATCGGCGTGAAGAAAGAGATCATCATCGACAAGTATCTCCATCAGATTCCGAGACGTTTTGATACGGCAAAGGGACCGTGCCGCCTCAACGGCGTGTTGCTCGATATCGACGGGAAAACGGGGCGGGCCAATGAGATCCGAAGATTACAGTTGGAGGAGGAGCCGTAGCCCCCGTGGAAAGACTTCCCCTGCCGGAAGGCGTACTCACCGTACACGAACTCATCTCCCGTATTCGAACCTCGCTGGAGCAAACCTTCTCCGCCCAGTGGGTTACCGGGGAGGTTTCCAATCTCCGGACGCCTCGGTCCGGTCATACCTATTTTTCCCTCAAAGACGCCGATGCCCGGATCCAGGCCGTCTTCTTCCGTCACAAAAAACGGTATATCCGCTTTGAACCGGAAGACGGCATGGAGGTTCTCTGCAAAGGGAACGTCACCCTTTACGAGATTCGGGGTGATCTGCAGATCAACGTCGATTACATGGAACCGCTCGGTGTCGGCGCCCTCCATATTGCTTTTGAACAGATCAAAAAACGGCTGGAACAGGAAGGGCTCTTCGATCCGGCACGGAAGAAGGTGCTCCCCCTCCTGCCCCGCAAGGTCGGCATCATCACCTCGCCCACGGGGGCTGCCATCCGGGATATTCTCCAGGTCATGGGCCGTCGATTTGCGAATATGGAGCTTCTGATCTCGCCCGTGCGGGTCCAGGGGGAGCAGGCCGCGGCTGAAATCGCCTCCGCCATCGAGTCCCTGAACCGCCGGGGGGATCCGGAAGTCCTGATCCTGGCCCGGGGAGGCGGGTCGATCGAGGACCTGTGGCCCTTTAACGAAGAGATCGTCGCCCGGGCGATTGCGGCCTCCTCGATTCCCGTGGTCTCCGCCGTGGGACACGAAACCGATTTTACCATTGCGGATTTTACGGCGGACCTTCGGGCCCCGACCCCTTCGGCGGCGGCGGAGATCGTGGTCCGGAACAAGCTGGATTTGGAAGAGAAAATATCAGGGATCGGTCAGCGACTTCATCTTGCGATTCGAAGGTCCCTGGAACAACTCCGACGAAGAGTGGAACTTTCGGCGCAAAAGTGTGCGGCGCCGGTACGGACCGTCGGGATGTACCAGCAACGGGTGGATGAGCTCAGTGAAGTTCTCTTCCGGCGGCTTGCGGGGCGGACGGCCCTGTTACGGGAACGGGTGAAGGGTGTGGAAAGCTCCCTGCGGCTGCTCAACCCGCGGCAGCGGGCACAGGTCCTGCGGGAACATCTTCAGGGGATTGTTCTGCAACTGCGCCGGGAAGCGCCGAGGTTGATCCGGCCCCGCCGGGATCATGTCGATGCCCTGACTTCCCGGTTGGAGGCGCTGAGTCCTCTGAAGGTCCTCTCCCGCGGGTATGCCGTCGTGACCCATCCCCCTCAGGTTGCGATCGTTCGGGATGTTGCGAAACTTTCCCGCAGTGACCGGATCGGGATTCGTCTCCACCGCGGGGAGGTGGAGTGTATCGTGGACCGGATCATTAAGGAATAAGCCCGTCCTTTCCATTCTAAAGAAGTTCCAACCTGCCTGAAATATTTGATGGTGTCGTAAAAAGTCACGAAGCCCTTCGACCCTTCGATCGGCTTCCTTCGACAAGCTCAGGACAGGCGTGCTCAGGGCGAACGGTGTAAGTGATTGATATTCCGTTCGTGTGGTTCGGCAAGCTCACCATGCTCGGAAGCTTGTCGAACCATGAACGGAATACGACTTTTTACGAGAGCATCAATATTTGATGGATGACTTTACCCCACTTTGTGAAAGGGGGGCAAGGGGGGATTTGATGTCGAATAAATCCAACAGATAGGACAGGAGCTTCCATGCCTTTCCGGAAATCGTATTCCAAAAGGGACGATCGATCTTCATCGTGGTCCGCCCTGTGGTGGTCTGCCATGATTCTCTTTCTCTTCTCGGTTGTCCGGGTTCTTTCCACCCGGCCCGATAGCGGGCAACTGTCTCTTCCTTCCGCGAAAACGGCTATCCGCCGGGTTGAAATCATCGGTGAGGTGAACCGGCCGGGTGAATATTTCTTTCCGTCGGACGCGACTGTCGCCAATGCGATCTCTGCTGCCGGGGGTGCGACCGAATTCGCGGATCCCGGAAGACTGAACCTGGATGCCCGGCTTCTTTCCGGGAGTGTCCTGCGGGTCCCGAATCGTCAGACCGGCTTTGTTACATCCGTCTCGTTGAATCGTTCCCCCCTGCGGGAACTTTGCACCCTGCCGGGGATCGGTCCGAAACTGGCGCAGCGGATCATTGATGTGCGGAAAGAAAGAGGGGCTTTCCGGTCGATGGAGGATCTCATGGCCGTTCCGGGGATCGGGCAAAAGAAGGCACGGTTGATCTTCCGGCGGGGGATCCTTCGATGAGGCGGTTGCACGGTGAACCGGTCGCATGGGTCTTCGCTTTCTATCTTGCCGGAATCCTTCTTGCGGCTGTTGTCCATCCCGGTGCCCGGACGCTCCTGTTGTTGATCACGGGAATCTTCCTGATCGCTTTTCTTCCTCCCTGCCGTTCCTTGATCCCGCTGTTCGTTGGGGTCATTTTTTTTCTTCTGGGAGGACTTGGTTACACGCTCTCCCTTCATCGACTGCCGCCCGATGCCTTGGTATTCGGGATTTCTCCGGAGAAAACCGTAACCGTGACCGGGGTGATCCGTTCGTTCCCCGAGATTTCCGCGAAGCGGACCCGTTTTCTCCTTGAGGCCGAGCGGTGTGCCGGACGGGAAGCGGCGGGGCGGATTCAGGTCACTCTCGTCGATGCTCACAAGGGACATTCAGGAAGCAGTCTGCGCCTGCGCCTTCGTTACGGTGACCGGATTTGTCTTCGAGGGCGTTTTCTTCCCCCCCGAAATTACGGGAACCCCGGCGCCTTCGATTATGCCGGATACCTCGCCCGGAAAGGGGTTCGGCTGACGGCGGCAACGACCGCAAATCATGTCGGAATTCTAAAAAGAAACCGTGGGAACCCTTTGGTCGCCGGCGTTCTCGCACAGAAGAGGGCCTTTCATGATTTCATCGGGAAGATCCTGAATGGGGAGGTCGGGTCTCTTCTTCCGGCATTGATCGTGGGGGACCGAAGCGGCCTGGGGGAGAACCTGCGTCGAAGGTTTGCCGATGCCGGCGCCGCCCATCTGCTGGCCATCTCCGGGCTCCATGTCGGGTTTGCCGTCCTCTTTTTCTATACATTACTCCTGCTTTTTTTCCGCTTGCTCCTCCCCTTGCGTCTCCTCCGGCAATCCCGTTTCTGGTGCATCCCCTCCCGTCTTGCGTCCATCGGGTCACTGATCTTCCTCGTCTATTATGTGATCCTCTCGGGAGGAAGGACGGCGACGATCCGGGCGGCGATCATGATCGGGGTCTTCCTCCTCTCCCGGATTCTGGAACGGAGCAGGGACCTTCTTCACACGCTTCTGATCGCGGCCTTTGTCATTCTTCTCTGGTCTCCCGCCTCCTGTTTCGCCGTCGACTTTCAGCTCTCCTTTGCCGCCGTGACCGCCATGGTTCTCTATGACCGAAGTCGCAAAGAGAGGGCGGTTCCTGCAACAAAGGACGAGGGGATTCCGGATGACCGGCTTGCCCTCAAACCGGCCCCGGAAGGTCGTAGAGCATGGAAATGGATCGCCAAAGGGGGAGCGGTTTTTGCAGTCACCCTTCTGGCCTTTACCGCCACCCTGCCGATTACGGCGGCGGTCTTTCACCGGGTCTCCCCGGCCGGACTTGTTTCGAATCTTCTCCTCGTCCCGCTGACCGGGCTTGTCATCGTCCCCTGCGGGATGGCGACCTTCTTTGTTTTTATCTTGTCGCCGTCCCTGGCGGTCTATCCGGCAAAGATCACCGCTTTCGGAATTTCAGGTCTCTTTGCCGGGGTCGATTTTTTCGGGAGAGGCCCGCTTCGGCCGGTCTGGGTCGTTCCGCCCCCTGCATTGTGGATCGTTCTTTTTTATCTGATTCTTCTTGTCTTGCTGGTCCTTCCCCGGATCAGCCAAGGCTGCCGACTGGCCTCCGTTTTTCTTCTTTCCGCTCTTTTTGCAGGCGCCGTTCTGGGATCGGGGACGGACAAGGGGGACGGAAGGCTGCATATCGATATTCTCGATGTCGGCAATGCCGCTTCGACTCTTGCCATCCTTCCGGACGGGAAGACCCTGCTGATCGACGGTGGAGGTTCCTACACCTCTTCCTGGGATGTGGGCCGGAGGCTGATCCTTCCGGCCCTCCTGACCCTGGGGGTCCGGAAAATCGACCTGATGATCCTCACGCATCCCCATCCCGATCATTTAAACGGTCTTGTGGGGATTCTGGAGGAACTTCCGGTCGGAGCAGTCTGGGAAGGATGGCGGACCTTCCCTTCTGAGATGTATCGTCGTTTCCGGAAGGACATTGACGAACGGGGGATTTCCCGGCGGTATGTCGGCGCCGGGGAGATGACCTGTTCCCTGGGAAACACGATTCTGAAAATCTTTCGTGCGAAAGGACCTTCCGGGAAGAACGATCATGGAGCGGTGAATAACGGATCCCTGATCGTGAAAATCCGGCTGGGCCGGTTCTCATTCTTGGACATGGCGGATCTTGAAGCGAAAGGGGAAAAGATACTGATTCGGCGATACCGTTCCGAATTGAAGGCGACGGTCCTTGAAGTCGGCCATCACGGCAGCCGGACATCGAGCAGGACGAACTTTCTGGATGCCGTCCGGCCGGAAGCGGCCGTCATCTCCGTGGGGGCGTACAATCGTTTCGGGCATCCTGCCGCCGAGGTCCTGGGCCGTCTTTGTTATATGACCCCGAAAAAGACGATTTATCGAACCGACCGGGAAGGGATGATCCGGATCACAACGGACGGAGAACGCTTTGCTGTGGCTTCCTTCCGGCAGGGATTTACACTTGACTCTCAGTATGGGTCTGTAAGATAATCTCCACATGAAAAAACAGGAGTTTGAAGATGCCCTCAAGCAGTTGGAGGGGATCGTAGAAAAGTTGGAGGGGCAGGATCTCTCTCTGGAAGATTCTTTGAAGGCCTTCGAGGAGGGAGTGCGGCTGACCCGTTTTTGCCACCATAAATTGAATGAAGCCGAGAAGAAGATAGAAATCCTGACGAAGGATGACGATGGGGGCGAGAAAATCGAGCCCTTTGATCTTGAATCGACGGCGGAATGAATGTGTCCCTGGATCTTACAGCCTACCTGAAGCGGAACCGGGAAGAGGTGGATCAGGCGCTGGATCAATGGCTGCCCTCGGAAAAGCATTTTCCCGGCACGCTCTATCGTGCGATGCGGTACAGTCTCTTTGCCGGGGGCAAACGGGTCCGGCCGATCCTGGCGCTGGCGGCCTGTGATACACTCGACGGTGACCGGGGGGATGTCCTCCCCGCGGCCTGCGCCCTGGAATTGATTCACACCTATTCCCTGATTCATGATGATCTGCCCGCGATGGACAATGACGACCTGCGGCGGGGCAAAGCGACGAATCATAAAGTCTTCGGAGAGGCGATGGCCATTCTGGCCGGGGATGCCCTTCTGACCCATGCCTTTCAACTCCTGACGGAAATTGAGGTGCCCTCCCTGCCGGAGCGGGATCGTCTTCGCATCGTGGGAGAGATTGCATCGGCGGCGGGGGCCGCGGGCATGATCGGCGGACAGGTGGTCGATCTTCTCTGTGCCGGGGACGGGGAGGTGGATCAGCCGACATTGGAATTTATGCATACCCATAAGACCGGTGCGATGATCCGGGCCTCGTTGCGGGTCGGCGCCATTGCCGGGGGTGCCGATGACCGGTTCCTGCGGTTTCTGACCCGTTACGGTGAGCGGGTCGGACTTGCCTTTCAGATCATCGATGATATCCTGGATCTTGAAGGCGAGGAAGCGGTGATCGGAAAACAGGTCGGAAGCGACCTGAAGAATGGAAAGGCAACCTATCCCGCCCTCTACGGAGTTGCCGAATCCCGGCGCCGGGCCGACGAACTGATCGACGCCGCCGTGGCGGATCTCGCGGAATTTAATGGCCGGGCCGAACCATTGCGGGCGATTGCCGGCTACATCGTGGAAAGGATTCATTAATGGTCTCTCCCTACCTGGACCGGATTGACAGTCCCGAGGATCTGAAAGGGCTGACCCTGGAGGAACTGACCTCCCTGGCGGCGGAGATCCGGGACAAGATTCTTAAAACCGTCTCCACCAACGGGGGGCATCTCTCCTCCAGTCTCGGCGTGGTCGAGTTGACCCTTGCTCTTCATTATGTCTTTGATGCCCCGCGGGATCGGATTGTCTGGGATGTCGGGCACCAGGCCTATGCCCATAAGCTCCTGACGGGTCGGCGCAAGTCCTTTTCAACCCTCCGACAGTTCGGCGGGATCAGCGGGTTCCCCCGCCGGGAAGAGAGCCGGTATGATACCTTCACCGTGGGACACAGCAGTACTTCCATCTCGTCGGCCCTCGGGATGGCGGAAGCGCGGGACCTGAAAGGGGAGAAACACAAGGTGATCGCCGTGATCGGCGACGGCTCCATGACGGCCGGTCTTGCCTTTGAAGGGCTCAATCAGGGCGGTGCTTTGAAGAAGGACCTGATTATTGTCTTGAACGATAATGAGATGTCGATCTCTCCGAATGTCGGGGCGCTCTCCTCCTACCTCTCCCGGCACATGACGGGGGATTTCTACGTTTCCATCCAGAAGATTGTCGAGAATCTTTTGAAAAACATCCCCGGGATCGGTGAGTCGATGTTAAAGGTCGCCAAACGGCTTGAAGACTCCCTGAAGGGACTGGTGGTTCCCGGCATGGTCTTCGAGGAACTTGGGTTCGAATATGTGGGACCGATTCAAGGACATCGTTTTGACCGGTTGATTCAGACTTTCGAAAATGTGAAGAAGCTCAACCGGCCGGTCTTGGTCCATGTGGCGACACAAAAGGGAAAGGGGTATGAGCCGGCCGAAGAAAGGCCTTCTCTTTTCCACGGCGTGGGACCCTTCGACCGGGAGACAGGACTCCTCCGGAAAAAACCGGACGTCCCCCCGGCCTATACGGAAGTCTTCGGCAGGATCCTGACCCGTCTGGCCTTCGAAGACGAGAAGATCG
>JAADIO010000019.1 GCA_013151235.1 Deltaproteobacteria bacterium
TCACACGAGCCCGATATGCGCCTCCGCCGCCACACCATGGGTTTTGTGGGTCGTCGTAAATGAAATGCAGGATCTTCATTATTCCAGTGCACCCAGGATGAAGTCGAGTTTCCGCTTGAAGGAGGAGAAAGAATAGCGTGCCCGGAACTCTTTTTGCAGTTCTCCGACCTTTTGGAGAGCCGCTTGATATTGGTTGAGCACGCTCTCGATATTCTCCCTGGCGTCCTTTATATTCTTAAACAGCCATTCGTCCGGCAGGAATCCGGAAATCCCGACGGTGTTCCTGCCGATGACCGGGATGCCGCTGCTGATTGCCTCTAACAGGACAAGCGGGAATCCCTCAAAGTGCGACGGCAGCAAGAGCAGGTCGACCTCCGGGTAGAAATCGGAGTTTCTCACCCAGCCCCGGAATGTCACCTTGTTCCCCATGTCGTATTTCGTTGCCATGTTTTCCAGAAGGATCCGGTCTTCTCCTTCCCCTCCGATCAGAAGTTCCAGATCCTTGAAGTTTCCGTTTTCTGTAAGGTCCCGGAATATTCTGATCCCGTCGTCGAATCCTTTGTGGCGCACAAGCCTGCCGAGCATGCCGATACGCTGCTGCCTGCCGGCATGATGTCCGGTCCTGCCTTCTGCATTGAAGAAATTATTCAGGATAAATACCCTTTTGCCGGGGACGATCTTTTCAAGGTTTTCCCGGTTCAGGTCGGTTATTGTGATAAAGGCATCAGGAAGCCTGTAAACCAGCCTGGCGATCCTGTCTTTCAGGTTGCAGAAGCGTTCTCCGAATACACAAAAGCTGTAAACCGTTGGTATATAGGATACAGTCTTTACGCCGAGTCTTTTGAAGATCAGCAGGCCTTTCATGTTCAGCAGGATATGACCTTGCGGCACAATTGCAAATGCCGGATCGGATTTCCTGACCGTTTCTTTGAGTTTTGGGTAAGACGATATTTTTTCGGCTTCGACGCCGCGCGGGATGTGTTTTGCAAGTTTATCGTTTCGGTACAGAACCGTCGGATGATGGCCCAGTTCCACGGCTGTCTCGGCTATCTTCATGGTCATCAGTTCATGTCCGCCGATCAGGCCGGCCGGGCAGTAGATAATGAAACGGGCCATGGATAAGCCTTTCGCGTATCCTGGAGTTATCCATTTATAATGGCTATATGCATTGGTGATAGATCCGGCCTGATTTCCGTAATCTTCTGGCCGGTATTTAGTGGTGTCTCTATGCCGGTCGTTGTACGAGTTTGTCCCGGACCCGTTTCCAAACCCTGTATAAGGGGGGTGTGTAGAGTCTGAGAAACAAGGCGGCCCTGCGCGGTGCGGGGATGACATAAAGCATGGGATGAACGGCAATGCTTTTCAGGAAATACCTCTTTGCCCTTGCAGTCTTTCCCAGGCTTGCGCTTACAACCGCCGCGCGGCAGTATGCATCAGAGACACCCTTCCGAATCTCTTTTTGATATTCCTTCCCCTCGAGATGTTGTTTGAAAAAATCGTATATTTCCAGGTTCATCTGAAGCTGCGCTGACAACGATTGAGACCAGTAGCCTCCTGCATGGTTTCTGTATACCGCCATAACTTTATTTATCAGCCTGATGCTGCCGCGCCGGGCACAGTGGATGAAAAGCGGCCAGTCGCCTACGGGAATCTTGTAGAACCAGTCCGGAAGTTCTCCAATGGCATCTTTCCGGACCATGGCGGATACCGTTGGGATGAAGTTCAGCCGCAGAAGATCGGTAAGCCCGTAGGATTTCTTGACATGTGCGGGGTGAACAGCCGTGATGCGGTCGGTTGCCTCATTGAGTTCCTGTACGCGGTGAAAACAGACCGTATATCCGGGATGGGTATCCATGAAATCGGCCTGCTCCTGCAACTTGTTCGGATCCGTCCAGTAGTCATCACCGTCCAGCAAAGCGATGTATTTCCCCGTTGCAGCTTTCAGGTTTTCCGTAAAGTTGAAACGACCGGTCGCCCGTCCGTTGATGTATATCACATCTTTCCGTGAGCGGAGGAAAAGGCGGATACGGTCAGGGTATCTCCCTGCGTAGTCGATGCAGATCTCCCGTGTTCCATCGCTACTTTCATCCTCGCCGACAATAATCTCATAATCGAAGTCTGTTTCCTGCATCAGGACGCTCTCCAGCGCCTTCTTGATGTAAGAAGCATGATTATAGGTCTGCAGACAGACGCTGACCTTGATCACCTTCAGTCCTCCCCCAGCCTTGACAGGATTTCTTTATGGCCGGCAATAATGAAACGGATCAGGGTGCAGATCTTTTCGATGGCTGCTTCTCCGATTGCCGTTCCGGTCGGCAGGACCACGACCTTCCGGACGAGTTTCTCCGTTTCGGGAAGGAGGAGATATGCATTCGGGTAATAGGAATGATAAGGCTCCATGCGGTGACACCCCGGATAGAAGTAACGGCGGGCCCGGACATTTTCGGCATGCAGTATCCTTATCAGGAGATCCCGGTTGAGGCCCGCAACCTCTTCGTCAAGCTCGATGACAACGTACTGGTAATTGTTTGCCTCATTGGTGTTGTATTCAAGGAGGCTGATCCCTGGGATTCCCGAAAGATTTTTCTTGTATGTGTGATAATTGCGTTGGTTGACTTCGATGAACTTGTCCATGCTTTCCAGTGATGTCAGGCCCATGGCGGCTGAGACTTCATTCATCTTCCCGTTTGCGCCGATGTAAATGACATTGTCCAGCCCTGCAAATCCGAAGTTCTTCATCAGACGTATCTTGCCGGCCAGTTCGTCATTGTTTGTGGTGACGAGCCCCCCCTCAAAGGTGTTTATGAATTTGGTTGCATGAAAGCTGAAGACCTCGGCATCGCCGAAATTTCCGATCATGCGCCCGTTGTAAGTGCATCCGAAAGCATGGGCCGCGTCGAAAAGCAGCCGCAGGTTGTTGTGTCGGGCGATCTCTTCCAGTGCCCCTATGTTGCAGGCCCGGCCCCAAAGGTGTACACCTATGATCCCCGTGGTTCTCGGCGTGATCAACCGTTCGACCCGGTCCGGATCAATGGTATGCGTCCGCGGGTCGATATCGCAAAAAACAGGGGTGATCTCCTGCCATTGCAGTGCGTGGGCTGTTGCAACGAAAGTGAAGGAGGGGACGATCACTTCACCCGTCATGCCGGCCGCCCGGGTTGCAATCTCAAGCCCGAGGGTTGCATTGTCCATGGTAATGCAGTGCCTGACCCCCAGCAGATCGCTCAGTCTCCGTTCGAACTCACGTACCATCGGACCATTGTTGGTCAGCCATCGGCGATCCAGGATGTCCTCAATCCGCTCGATCAGTTTTCTCCGGTCTCCGATATTCGGACGGCCGACATGGAGAGTTTCGCCGAAGGCGGGCTTTCCGCCGAAAATCGCAAGATCGGACAATGATAGATGATCCGTATGTTTACTCATCCTTGGATCTTTCTTGATCGCATAATAAATATAGGACGATTCAGGAATTCTCCCAGTGAATCGTCTCGTTCTATATTGGCAGAGTTTGCGTCTTTATATACGATTCCATTGGGTCTTCTTTCGGCAATGCCTATGTTTTGTATTGACCAATCGTCACGAATACCCGATTCCAAGAACCGGATCAACTCTTTTTTCGTTCCGTGCTGAAACAACGGCTTTTCGATATTGCCTTGCCAGTTGAAGCCCAGTTGAAAAACGAGCTGTTTTACATGTTTTGCAAGACGTTTTAAAGATAATAATATATTTGCTTTCGCCGAATCCACGTCACGGATATTTCTGCCGTAGTCATCTCCGACATGATGCAGAACATTCAACAGGAAACAAATATCCGAATCAACCCAATCCAGGTCATTTCCAAAATCAAAATATTGGGAATAGACCCTGATTTGATCCTGCCATTTCAGAACCCGTGCGGCCTCTTCCACGAACGCACTATGGGCAGGATTCCCTTCTATGAAGATAGCGAAATCCGCTCCATGGTCAATCATCTCGAAGGTAAAGAAACCGGTATTCCCTCCGATATCCGTGAACTGGGCGCCACGGCATTCTATATGGCGAAGAATATAATCTAATCGCTCCTGCTCAAAACGAGATCGGATGTTCAACGTTGCAACGGGCAGGAGATTAGATAAAACCTTCGCAGGTATCTGGTATTGACTGTGCTTGCCGGTTTCGTTGTACAAAGTCAGCAATCTGTCATATTTCACTGAATGCTCCCATGTTTGTCTCTTTCAGGAAGAGGTCGAATGTGCCCTGCTGCAGGAAAATGTCGCAAGTCCTTATTGCCGGGAACTCCTCCAGAAATTGATCTGCTGAATAATTGTGAAATGTAATGGGCTGTCCCGAACGACTGATGCCTCCTGACCAGAAATAATAGTCCGACCGACCTGACGAATTTTCATCCGGGGAGACTACGAAACCATGGTCCTGCAGAAATTTCCCGAACAAGTCTATCCCGTTGTCGACGATGAATTGCATCGGCCCCCAGAGGCGGGGGTTGGCTTCTATCATTACAGCGTGTCTACCTGCCTTATCAACTCTCAACTCGATCATGATCAATCCGGCAAAGCCGATTTTATGCAGCATTTCCACATATCGCTCCGCCAGGGGGGTTTGATGAAAACCGGAACGTCTGGCGAGCAGGATGGATTTTCCGTTTGCCTGTTGCATCAGGTTCTCCTGAGCGAACAATATATCATTCCCAGTCTTTCTGATGTATCCAAGCAGGTATATGTTCCTTCCTGCAACATACTCCTGAAAAAAAAATTCATGGGTGTCTTCAGAACTCAGGAACTTCTCCAGACCGAAGCGATTGAGAATAATGTACGGATAGAGCGCCCTTCCTGTCGAAGAAAAATAGGTCATTGGTTTCGCAACAAAAGGGAAACCGGAAGGGATATCGATAAATTCTTCAGGGACATCTAAATTGAAGGATCTGCAGATAGATGCAAAACTCTTTTTGTCCGAAATTTCGGCATAAATTCCTTTCTCAACTAATGGAACAATACAGTTTGCCGCCTCGATTTCTTCGCGGTGTTCCAGAAGAAACCGATTGAGGTACTCCGTTGTAGGGAGTATTAGAACTCGATCGTAACCGTATTTATGGACGACATGATTCACCCATGACATGAAAACATCCGGATCCAGGTCCTCCGATTTTCTTTTAAAAAGAACTTTTTCTTTATACGCAGTCAGAAAGATCGGATCTTTGGGGCCGTTGGCGATAACATGGAAATCTATGTCATGCATAGCGGCCCAGCGGCAAAAAGCGATCACCGCCCGGACATTATACCCCGATAACAGCAAAACGGCTTGATTCCAGCTCATACAATCTTCGCGAAAAAGAGATTCCGCACCTCCTCAAACATCGCCAGCCTGCAAATCCTGCACACAACTACGTACAGAATTCCGCCTACAACGACTTGTGACATGAGCATTATCGCATCGTTCATGAACGGCAACCGGTGCAGCATGTAGACCGCACCCCCCATCATGCCCGCGACCCCCATGTAGGGAAGAAGATCGGTTACTTGGGCTTTGAACGGATATGCAATCAGATCACCGTTCTTGTAGCTGTTCAGATAATAGGAAGTGATTGCCGTTACGATCTGGCCTGCAATTATTGCCTTGATCCCCCAGCGCCAGGTGATCCCGATGTTCAGGGCCACCATGGATTTCTTTATGATTTCAAGACGGAACATGAGGTCGGAACGTCCGTTGGCCAGCAGGACATTCAGGTTGACCATGCTGAGCGGATAAAAGAGTCCGACGATCGCCAGCATCTGCAGGAAGGGTACCGCTGGTTCCCATCGTTTTCCCAGTAATACGAGGACCAACGGCCGGGCGGTAACAATAAGACCGATCATCATCGGGAAATTAACCAGGGCGATAGTTTTGAGCGCCTTTCGTACTGCATTCTTCATCCGCTCCGGTTCTCCCTGCATCCTGGAGAAAACCGGGAAAGCCACTCTTCCGACGACCCCGCCCATGGTCTGCGAGGGGATCTGCTGAATGGAACGTGCCCGTGTATAGTAGCCCAGCTCCGATGGTGCAAACAGTTTTCCTATGGCCACGTTGTATGCGTTGCGGAAAAGGGCATCCAGAACACCGGAACCCAGCAGCCTGGAACTGAATCCAAAGAGTTCACGGAGGGCCGATAAACTGAAGTTCCGGCCGGGACGCCATCTGCTGAAGAACCACAAGGTAAGCGAATCGAGAAGTGTTCCGCTCAGTGTTTGGCCGACAAGGCTCCAGACGCCGAAATGCATGAAGGCCATACCGATCCCTATGACCCCCGAACCGGTTACGGCAATCAGTCTTACCTTTGCCTGGGTCTTGAAATCCAGCTCTTTGGTCATCAGTGTTGTCTGGATGACCCCCAGCGCGGCAAAGATGAAGTTGAAGGCCAACACGCGGGTCAGGGATACAAGGGCCGGCTGTTTGTAAAAGCGTGCAATCCATGGAGCGGCTTCCCACAAGGCCGTTGCTGTCAGAAGGCTTAACAGGAGATTGGCATAAAAGACGGATGTGTAATGTGTTTCCGTCGCGTCCTGCTTCTGGATCAGGGCCGAGCCGAAACCGCTGTCCAGGAAGATATGCCCCAGTGCGATAAAGACCGTCAACATCCCGATCAGTCCGAACTCGGCGGGCATAAGCAACCTTGCGAGTATGACCAGGACGATGAACTGGACGATCCTGGGACCAACCTGCTCAACCGCACTCCAGAAAACGCTTTTGATGGCTTTGTCCTTCAGACTCATATCTGATTCTAAACCGATTCCCCTTGGCCGACCGGTTTGCTCTCGTTTGGTATCACTGAATGCAACTTTATGGGCAGGGAATGAAAAACCGTGGTCGGAATATCTTTGTTCTCTCCCTTGTTATGGAGAGCCCGGCGCTTTCGGTTTAACCATGTTTAGCAAACGTTACGGATAATCTTTACGGTTTCTTCGGCATAATTTATATCCACGCCGGGCGCATCAAGGGTGGGACTGCTTGGGAGATATCGGAAATACATATTTTAGCCCTTATGTGCCTTTATATTTACGATGGCGCATCTTGCCGGGAATTGCAAGATATTTTTTTGGGAAAGCCGGACTCTTGTCAGGTGTGCAAACACAGCAAAGGAACAAAAAACATGGTGCATGAAAGCGGTTTTTGCGAGTTTTCCGGGGTATGAGGACTATAAGTGTGTTCTGGCTTGGGATGATCTACTCCGCCGGGCATGGCGATGGACCCCAATCATCCCGATCAGGCCGATACCGAAGAGGAAGAGACTGGCCGGTTCCGGTACGACGCTCAGCCGCTGCACATCCTCGGCGGGAAGCACGTGGTCATAGATCTTCAGGTCATCGAGAGCGCCCGAAAAAAAGAGACCATCATCTTCATCCGTCAGATGGGTCATCCCGATGACCATTGGAAATCCGGTTGTACTATAAAGAAGAGGACCATCGTTTTCCCCAACAAGGAAGCCATCTATATAAAGTTTATGCCCTGAAGAAGAAAACGTGGTAGTCATTTGATGCCATTTGCCATCATTCAAATGAGCCGGAGAGTCTATAATAGACATATCCGGTCCGGGTTGAGGACTTGCATCAACGCGTACACGAATCCTCCCGTCCCATAGTATTTTGACGGTAAAACCATGATTGCTGTAATAGTTTTCACCGGGATCGGAGCTGAAGATCGTACCGACGGAGCTCTGGGTGGTCTTGAACCACGTGGCGAAGGTAAAGACCGACGGTTGCAGGACATCGTCGAAATGGACATGGTCATCGACACCATCGAAGGAGAGGGCGCTCTCCGGATTCCCGAACCGGTCGGAGGTAAATATCCCCCCCATCACCGTTCCGTTATAACCGTTTCCCTCGGCATCAAGGGCGTTCCCGTCGAAGGGGAACCAGGCTACCGGATCGTCGATCGGTGCGGCGCCGGCGGGTTGCCAGGCGAAGAGAATGCAGGGCATCAGGAGAAGGACAGAGAGGATCTTTTTCATCATCGGCTCCTTTCATAAAAAGAACGGTTGAGAAGAGAAAGGGGCGCCCCATCCCGAAGGCCAGGAATGCGGATCCCTTCTGACCGGAGGAGAAGGCACAATACATGCCAATCAATCCGATAACGGGATAAGGCCGGGAAACCTTCAGAAACAAAAGGAAAATCCGGGAGGGGTACAGACGATAGGGTGGGACGGAAGATCAGAACAGAATCAAGAATCTGACAACCGTCAGGTTTCCGACGAAGGGCCGGGAAACAGGCAAGATGAAGAGCTCCTCTCCTGAAGAGTGCCGGGATGCTTGTTCCCATGGCGGTGTTGCTTTGCCCTGAATGATTCCTGTGAAGGGCTGAATTAGGGTTCTCTATGTGTGTCCGGCACACCTCCCCCCATCCTTTGCCCCACGATACTATAAGGATCCTTTACTGCCAACGTTAAAAAGCTGTCCCGGGACTGTCTGTACAGGAGAAATAAAGATTGCTTCCGCCGGGGAAATTGAATAATCTGGAAGATAAAGTCAAAACCGAAAAGCATCAACCGTGGGGCAACACAGGGTGCCACGGGGAAAAGGCAAGACAGGGATCAAGTCAAAACCGGAAAGCGGCCTCTCGCCAGTACGCGAAGAAGACAAAAGAGTTTGACCACAGGAGACTATTGATGTCCGGTACGGAAAAAAAGGCCCTTGCCGCCGTTCTGATTTTTGGGGCGGTCTTCGCTGTCTATGCCCCGGCGCTTTCAAACGGCTTTCTCGCGATCTGGGACGACCCGGCCTATATCACGGCCAACCCGGATATCGCGGGGATAACCCTTGCTCACCTGAAGGCGGTCTTTTCGCACATCTATGTGGAAAATTATGCTCCGATTCATCTTCTGTCCTACATGATGGACTACGCCCTATACGGTCTTTCCGCCGCCGGATTTCACCTGACGAACAACTTGGTCCACGGCTTCAACGGGGCGCTGGTCTTCCTGCTGATCTACAGGGTTTCGAAGGATCTCTCACTCTCCATACTCTCTGCTCTCCTTTTTGCCCTCCATCCGGTGCAGGTCGAATCGGTGGTCTGGCTGAGCGAGCGGAAGACAATCCTGGCCGCCGCCTTCGGGCTTGGTTCCTTCCTGGTCTTTCTCCGGTTCCTTGACCGGCGGGGGCGCGGCCTCTATGTTTCCGCTCTCCTTCTTTTTGCAGCGGCGCTTTTGAGTAAGGCCTCTGTGGTAATCCTTCCCCTTTTGTTTCTGGTCTATTTGCTCTTGTTCCCTCATGAGAAGCGTCACCTGTGGTTCCCGGTGATCCCTTTTTTTCTCCTTGCGGCGGCGGGGGCGGTGCTGACGGTTATGACCCAGCGCCGTGTTATTGTCCCCTATTATGGCGGTTCCCCCTATGCCACGGCCCTGACGATGCTTCCGGTTTTGGCCGAGTACCTCAGGATCTTCCTCTTTCCCTTCAATCTCTCTCCTTCCTATCAGCCGGTGATCTACCGGACTTTCTTCACGCCGCAGGTGTTTCTCTCCCTCCTTTTCCTTCTGATGCTGGTTTTTCTGGTATGGCGTCTGCGTCGTGACCGGGAGGTGCTGTTCTGGGCCGCCTGGGTCTTCATCCCGCTCCTTCCGGTTTTGCAGATCATCCCCTTTGTGACGATTATGAACGACCGTTATCTCTATCTCTCTCTCATCGGCATGGCCCCCCTCATGGTGAAGACGATTCGCCGTGCCGCCGGACGGAACGGGGCGGTCATGGTTACGGCGCTGATCCTTGCCCTGATTCTGCCGCAGACGATCTCCCGTGCCCGACTCTGGCGGCCGGGGCCCGACCTGTGGCTCGATGCGATCCGGCATTACCCGGAAAACGAGACCCTGTACCTCCAGCTTGCAACGGTCTATCAGAAGGGTGGCAGGATCCGCGCGGCCGAGACCGCCTTCCGGAAGGCGGCAGCGATCGATTCGGGGGACCTGACTCTTCACAAGAAGTACGGGGCGCTTTTGATGCAGGCCGGTCGGGATGAGGATGCGAAAAGGGAACTGCAGCGTGTCTATGACGCCGGCAGGCGGGATGTGGAACTTCTCTCCAATCTTGCCTATGCCTGCCTTGACACGGGTGACCCCGTTTCGGCGCTTCAGCACTTCCGGGAGGCGCTGTCCATGAATGACCGGGATGCCAATTCAATCTACGGCATGGCGATGGTGCATGAGCGTATGGGGAAGTGGGACCGGGCGGCCGACTTCTGGCGTCGGTTTCTCGAAGTTACCCCTCCGAACAACGCCTGGCGGGGAAAGGTTGAGCAGAGCCTGCGACGTGATGAGGCGAAGGCGGGTGGGGAGTGAAGCATGAAGATAGATACCATATTTGTCGGAAGGGGCGGGGAAAGGTCCAACAGCTCATTGTCACGGCCATCGTCCGGGAACTTGCGGCATAAATCAGCTTTTACGAGACCATCAATAATGAACCTTCCTGTTTGCGCAGGAAGAAAAGGACGATATTGTCTTGACAAAAATCACAAATAAGTATATACAACGAGTATACGATAAGTGGCAAAACAGGTGTGAAAGATGATTCTGTGGGATGATGCGAAAAATCTGAAGCTTCAATTAGAACGGAAAATTTCTTTTGAGGAGATTACCGCAATTATTTTGAGGAAAGAATATGTTGATATCCTGGAAAACCCATCTTATCCCGAACAGGCAATATTCGTTATCCGGTTTAATGAGTATATATGGGCTGTCCCGTTTCTGGTTGATCAGGAGGGTGATATTATCTTAAAAACTGCATATCCGAGTCGGAAACTGCAAAAAAGATATGGAGCAAGCCATGAATAGAAAAAAAGTCAGACTGGATGAATATGAACGGAAGGTTGAAGACGAGATTTTGCACTATCGGCCTGTTTCTCAGGCGAAAAGAGCAGAAATAGAAAGGTCGCTTGATCAGGCAAATGAGAAAAAGAGCATCAGCCTTCGCCTCAGGAAGTACGATTTAGAGAAACTGAAAGAAAGAGCAGAGCAAGAAGGTATTCCCTATCAGACACTACTATCTGTGATTATACATAAGTTTGTCACGGACCAACTCATAGATAGAAGAAGTCTGATCAAAGGACTGCAACTGTTAAAAAATGGGAATATCGCCTGACACATTGCTCCAGCGGGTTGCCTGTTCTCGCTCGTGAAAACCCGCCTTCCGCAAAGTTCGCCAAGCCTGGAAAGAGAAAAAAACATCAGTGCTTGTTGACGACCGCCTTGACCCGGTCGTAGGCCCTCGGGACATGACAACCCGGTGCGCAACTTCCGCCCGTGTCGGTAATCTTGAAGTTGATCGGGAGGTTCCACTTTCCGAAGGGGGTGGTCGTCCGGATATGTTTGGGCCCCTTGCTTCCGTGGGGGTCGTGGCAGAAGGTGCAGCGCCGTCCTTTCTTTTTGTGGACGTGGACGTAGTGAAGATTTTTTGTGCCGTTCCGGAACCCGGTGACGTCGCCGGCCGCGATCTTTTTCAGGAAAGGTTCTTCGTCATGACACTCGAAGCAGAGGGCATACTTTTTGACCGAGAAGGCTGTGTACCGGTCGGAGGGATAGACCCTCTTCAGCATCCGGTAGTTGTTGGATCCGTGCGGGTTATGGCAGGCGGCACAGTCCCCGTCGAGGAGGATCGGGCCGTGATGTTGGGGGTTATCTTGCAGGAATTTTTCCATGTTCAAGACAAATGAGCCCGACTTCGTGGGACGTTCCACGTTATGGCAAGTCAGACAGAGGTCCATGATCGGTTCTTTCCGGAGTAGATGCTCATGATCGGAGGCGTGAGGGTTGTGACAGTTTGCACAGCTATCCTTCATCTGGATGGCGCCGTGCTTTACTTTTGCATTCTCCACATGGTCTTCCATCTCGGAATGGCACATGAAACAGAGATCCGGGAGCGGCTGCAACAGATTCATCTTGTTCTGCGTGCCGTGGGGGTCGTGGCATCCGGTGCAACCACCCGCTGCGACCGCTCCGTGAACATGCTCCTTCTTTTTGACGGCATCTTCCTTTTCCGTATGGCACCCGAAGCAGAGTTCATTTCCTTCCGCAACGGTCGTAAAGGTGTCTCCGTTCAGTTCATGGCAGGCCGTGCACTCTCCATCGAGAAAGGGCGGATGTCCCTTTCCCAACTCTGAGAGCTGTCCCAACTCTTTGTGACACGTAAAGCAAGCCTTGGCTTCGGCATCTTCCATCCCGGCATGTCGGCTTTCCGCCCGGACCGACCGGGGTAAAAAAAAGAGAAGCAAAATGAGGGCCATGAAAAGGCGGGAGTAAACCCCGCGAGGATGAAGAAGGGCCTCAGGTATTTTCAGATAAGAGTTCTTGGACGACACTTCGGACCTCATTGACCATAAAAGGTTTGTTGATGAAGGATAAGACACCGGCCGATCGGGCTTCTTCCTTGTCTAACACGGAGCCATAAGCCGTCATCATGACGATCTTGGCATCCGGCTGGATCTCCCGCGCCCGGCGGGCGACTTCAATCCCGTTGAATCCCGGCATCACCAGATCAGTGATGATCAAGTCGAAATGCTCCTGTTCGATCTTTTCCATGGCCTCCGCTCCATTGGCGGCGGAGACCACCTTGCATTCTTTCTGCCCCATCGATTTCTGGATCGACCAGCGCACCAGTTTTTCGTCGTCGACCACCAGAATCTTTCTGTCCATATGGATTGGCCTTTTCCCGGATTCAGTATCAGCAGGTGTCGGGTTTTCGAACTCGTTTTGTCATGAAACTCATAATCCTGAAATTTTAAATTCTGCAATTTAAGTGCCATTCGAGGGAATGTATTGTGCTCGGACGGGCCGGACCTAAGGATAAGGCGCGTATGTAATAAAAATAATAGATGATTTTTATAGGCTATTGCAAGAATAATCTTGAGGACCCGGTAAACTTTTTTCCGGAAATCAGGGAGAAATAATGTGGAGCCGGAGGATGATCCGGATTTTATGACCTTCCGGATCGGGTGATATCACGCAGTAGATGTGTGATCTCCCGATTGTCGAGGCATAAAAGTTCAGAGAATTTACCGCAAAGACGCGGAGGGCGCAGAGAAGGACAAGAGCAGAAGGGGCAAAAGCACACAGGCACAAAGTAAAATCAAAGACGAAAGGCGTCCACTGCAAAGACACCTGTCCGACGGCGGGGGGGAGGGAGGAAAAATGAAAAGAGTACAGGCAATTCGGGAAACATGGGGCGGTTGAATTCAGTCGAGGGGTGAGGCATGTTTCAGTTCCACGCACACGGCGTAGGTTCCGTCACTTTCTCACGGGGTTTCTCCGAAACGTTCTTCGATCTTGACTTCAAAACCTTCCCGTTTGCAGGCAGGGCAGAGACCATCTCCCGCCAGGTAGGACATTTTCAGTGCTTCCGCATCTTCCGGTGTGGTTCGGCGAATGATCGGTTTGTATTTCAAACATTTCATAATTGTTCCCCCCTGAATATCTTCAGCTTAGATCGTTTCCCGTAAAACGGACTAATTGTACGGATTGCCGGCAAGTCTTGTCAAGAAAAATCAGATCTTGATTTTTTTTGTCGCGGAAGGGTAGGATACAAAAAACTGGAAATTAGGAATTAGAAATTGGGAACTGCAATTCTAAAAGCATCTCTCGCAAAGATCGCCAAGGGCGCAGAGGAGATCCCGGAAGCGGTCATTGGCTCTGCATTTTCTGTATGGGGCGTTGCAGTTCTTGGTGTTCTTCGCGACTTGGTGAGAGAAAAGGCCGCCCCGGGTAAACGGGAACTGATTCCGTTCGCCCTGAGCGGGTCGAAGGGTGAACCGTTCTTGGTTCAACACCACGAACGGGATGATTGACAGGTTGGGAGACCGTATATTGCAAGCGGAAAAGGCCGGGAAAGTGGCACTCCTCTGGGACGAGTCGTTCCTCTGGGGGATCATGGCGACCCGGGCGCTGAGAAAGATCGGGGTTCCCTTCGATATAGTAACGGCACGGGAGATTGTAGGGGGGAGGCTCGATCGTTATGGTGTTCTCTTCGTTCCCGGCGGATGGGCCGGGGACAAGAGCCGTGCCCTGGGTGCGGAGGGGCGGGAGAAGGTCGACCGGTTCGTTCGCAGGGGTGGACGTTTCATCGGTTTCTGCGGGGGGGCGGGTCTTGCCCTTGATGTGGAGGAGGGACTCGCCCTGGTGCCGGTCCGCCGAATGCCGACGGCGGAGCGGATCCCGAATTTCAGCGGGAAGATCCGGGTCCGGCCGTCCGATGCCCAACACCCCCTCTGGCGGAAAATGTCGGCCCCCTATTCCTTTTATGTCTGGTGGCCGGGACAGTTCCTCCTTGATCCGGAGGGGGAGGACCGGGTCCGGGTCGTGGCGGGATACGGGGAACCGGAGGACGATTTCTACGTGGCCGATCTAAAGGCGGCTGACCTGGCCGCAGCCTCTGAAAGCTGGGAGAGTTGGGAGACCTTCTACGGCATCCGGATGAACCCGGCCCGGCTGATGGGGGAGCCGGCCATGCTGGAGGGAGAATACGGCCGGGGGAAGGTCTTTCTCTCTTACCTGCATCTCGATACCCCCGACGATCCGGCGGGGTTGCAGGCCTTCTGCAACCTGTTGACCCGGTGGGCCGTGCCGGGGAAGGATCTTCCGGGCCCGCAGGATGAAGATCCGCAGGACGTACGCTGGGTCCGGGTCCATCAGGAGGCGCTTCAACTCTTCGATTTGCTGGAACGGAGCGGGGAGGAGCTCTTTGAAATGGGCCGCCGGAATTATCTCTGGTTCCGGCGTAAACCTTACATGCTCCAGTGGCGCCGGGGGGTTCGGGGGATGGAGTACGGTATTGTAATGATGATGGTCCGGGAGCTGCGGCAGCGGTTTTACCGTCTTCGGGGTTCCGGCAGGATGTTGAAGGTGCCGGATGGTATGGAGGTCGAGACGGAGTTCGACCGGCTCCGTCCGCTCGCTGCGGCCTTTTTCCGGCAGGCGGAGCGCCTTCTTCTGCTGGAGCGTTTTGCGATCAGCAAAGGGGCGAAGCTCCACCATCTCCGGACGGATGACCCTGGGATCGGCCGGTTACGGGAAGTCCTTTTCTCCGGGAACAGGCGCTTCGGCGGTCTCTTCAAGGAGTTGATCGATTCTCTTGACGGGTTGCTCCTTGCGGCGATGCGATCGGAGGGATGAAGATGGAAAAACAAGATCAGGGGAGTCCCGCTGGAAGCGGGACCGAATGGCGGGGCGTCTTTTCTTTTGGTTCGTTTTCTTTGGACGAGCAAAGAAAATGAACGAAAACAATGAGTTAAGTAACTTTGGAAGGATGGAAGGTTATCCTAAGAGCAATTCACGGCTGGGGGTGTGTGGAGAAAAAGCTAAGGCAGAAAAGAAAGAATGCTTGACAACAATAAACCAGCACACTGAGAACACGGAGAAAAGCAGGGCATGGCAAAGTCAAAAGCAATCAACCACGGGGAACACGGGGGGACACGGGGAAAGGCAAAACCGTTTTTTCGCCAAGCACGCAAGGACCGCAAAGAAAGGCAACAGTCCAAATGAAAAATCAAGAACACCGACCCCGCATCCTGATCTCGGCTCCCCACCGGAGTTCGGGGAAGTCCACGATCTCCATCGGGCTTTCCGCCGCCTTCCGGGAACGGGGGGTGTCGGTGCAGCCCTTCAAGAAGGGGCCGGACTATATCGATCCCATGTGGCTGACGAGGGCTGCCGGACGGGAGTGCCGGAACCTCGACTTTTTCATGATGGGGGAAGAGTCGATCCGGCGGACCTTTGCAGCGGCCGGCCGGGATGCCGGCCTCTCTCTCATCGAGGGGAATATGGGGTTTTTCGACGGTCTGGACCTGGAGGGAACCGACAGTACGGCGGCTCTTGCCCGTCTCCTGCGGGTTCCGGCGATCCTGGTGGTCAACACCCGGCGGATGACCCGGGGGATTGCGCCCCTCGTCCTGGGGCACCAGCAGTTTGAGCCGGGGACCCCTGTGGCCGGGGTGATTCTCAACCGGATCCGGGGCGCCCGCCATGAGAAGAAGTTGCGGGAGGCCCTCGTCCGTTACAGCGGTATCGAGGTGGTGGGAGCGATTCCCGATGATCAGGGGCTTTTGATCGAGGAGCGTCATCTGGGCCTCACTCCAGTGAAGGAGAATCTTTCTCTGCCGCCGGTGGTGGAGAAACTTTCCGGGGCCGTGTCCGCCCATGTTGATCTTGACCGTGTCCTGGAGATCGCCCGGTCCGCTCCGGAGATTGCAGGGGAAAAGGAGGAACCGGATTTTTTCCCCGAGCCGGATGTGCGGATCGGGGTTGCCATGGACCCGGCCTTTACCTTTTATTATCCCGAGAACCTTTCCGCGCTGCGCCGGGCCGGGGCCGGTCTGGTCCCGTTCAACACGCTGAAGGATCACACACTGCCGGATGTTAATGCCCTTTATATAGGCGGCGGTTTCCCTGAGGTCTTTATGGAGGCGCTGGAGAAGAACAGCCTCCTGCGCGGGGCGATTCGGGAGGCGGTTGAAGAAGGTCTCCCGGTCTATGCCGAGTGCGGAGGCTTGATGTACCTGACCCGGTCCATCACCTACCGGGGGGAGAAAAGGGCGATGGTGGGGGTGCTTCCCTGTGATGTGGAGATGCACGAACGCCCCATGGGGCATGGCTATGTCATTCTGGAGACGACGGGGAAGGCGTCGTGGCTGACTCCCCGGAAGGCGGTCCATGCCCATGAGTTTCATCATTCGAAGGTGGTCAACCTGGGCAAGGTCGATTTTGCCTACCGGATGGTCCGAGGACGGGGGGTGGCGGGCAGACTCGACGGGATCCTCCATAAAAATGTCCTGGCTGCCTATACCCATCTCCATGCAGGAGGTGATCCACGCTGGGCGGTGGAGTTTTGCGCCTTTGTGCGGGAAACAGGGTTTGCCTTGCCGCCGGGGCACTGAATTTTCTTGCATGCTTCCGGAAAAAAGCATAATATTTCCTGAATATTCTAATATGGATGTTGTTTGAACAATTAAGGAGGTCGTACAGCAATGACTGAACAGGCGGAACTGGAAGGTCTGGAATCTTACAAGGCAAAGATCAATCCCGTGACCAAAGGGACGGTCACCTGGAAAGAGGATCTCATATTCGAGGCGAGGACCCAGGTCGGGTATGATTTCGAATTTGACGGCAGGGTCCAGTGGGGGTGTGCGCCTACGGAGAGTCTCCTTTTGAGCCTGGGGGGCTGCATGGGAATCGACGTGGCCATGTTTCTCAAGAAGATGCGTGTGGAGCTGTCTTCCCTGAAGGTTGAACTGACCGGGGAGCGGAACCCGACGCCGCCTCAATATTACAAGAAGATAGATATCACCGTCCGTGCCTCGGGCGAAGGACTGAACGAAAACAAGATGAAACGGGCGGTAAAGCTCTCTCACGAGAAATACTGTTCCGTCTATCACTCCCTCCGGAAAGACCTGGAGGTAAATGTACATTATGTCCTGGAGTAGAATATGTTCCGGCTGACTGGTCTCAATCATCTGGCCTTTGCAACGGGCGATATGGACGGGACCATTCATTACTGGCGGGACCTCCTCGGGATGCGGCTGGTCGTGGCCATGGGCAAACCGGGATACCGGCAGTATTTCTTCGAGATTTCTCCGAACGACATGGTAACCTTTTTCGAATGGCCTGATGTGGAGTCCGTCCCGTACAAGCGGCACGGCGATCCGGTGAACGGTCCCTTCATCTTTGATCATGTTTCCTTCGGCGTCGAGAAGGAGGAGGATCTCTGGGAATTGATCGATCGGTTGGAGGCGGCGGATTTTCCCGTCTCCGATGTGATCGATCACGGTTTCATCCATTCTATCTATACCTATGACCCGAACGGTATTCCCCTCGAATTCAGTCACAATGTGGAAGGGGTCGATGTGAGACGGCGCCCCGTCATGGCCGATGAAGCCCCGTCGGAAGTGACCCGTGAGGGGAGTGAACCGCACCGGACCTTCTGGCCGGAGGTTGTGGAGCCGACGCCGGAAGGGGAACGAATTCTTACGCCGGGAGCGGGAAGTGAGCTCTTCCCCGGGGGAGAAACCGGTTAAGGCGGTACTTTCCTTGACAGTTCGGGGAGTTTCTGTTAGAAATCATAGGGTATGGGTCAACGGTTGATGAGGCAATCCGACCGAATTTCTGTATAGGGAAATGGATATGAATGTCAAAGAACTGATCAGAGAGGGGAACCACACGATCTACTCCATCGGCAAGGACGGGAGTGTGGCCGAGGCCATTGAACAGCTGGTGGAACATGAAATCGGTGCGTTGATTGTAACGGACAATGGAAAACCGGTAGGGGTTTTTTCGGAACGGGATGTGCTTACGACCTGGGTCCGAAAGGGCGACCGGATGTTCCGGGATATCAAGGTCCAGGAGGTGATGACGGGCAACATGATCGTGGTGGAACCGAAAGATGACCTGTGCTACGTGATGAATGTCATGGTCAAGAATCGGATTCGTCACCTTCCTGTCGTGGAGGATCATCATCTGGTCGGCGTCCTTTCCATCCGGGATGTGGTGAAGACGCAGGTGACCAATCTGCAGGCCGAAAATCATTACCTGAAAGAATATATCACCGACAAATATCCCGGTTAATTTTAACATTCGTTCAACGGGTCGTCCTGCCACTGTGAAAATCGGAATCATTGTAAAACCCCGCCTTGAGGCAGGGGAGGTTCTGCGGAGTCTCCTGTTCTACCTTCGTCAACGAGACGTGGAGATCTTTCTCGACCCGGAAACGGCGGGCCTGATCGGAGAGCCCGGATCCTGCCCGAAGTCCGAAATCCCCTCCAGGGTCGATTTGATTGCCGTTCTGGGAGGGGACGGTACCCTCCTGAGTGTGGCCCGCCTCATCGGCGCCCGGGATGTGCCGATCTTCGGGGTCAATCTCGGCAGTCTCGGCTTCCTGACGGAGGTGACCCTGGATGAACTCTATCCCACCCTTGATCGTGTGATCGCCGGAGAGGTCGATCTTGATGAGCGGATCATGCTCACAGCCTCCGTCATTCGTGAGGGGGAGAAGATCTCCAGCGATTCCGTCTTGAACGACATTGTCATCAACAAGAGCGCCCTCGCCAAGATCATCGATCTGGCCGCCTATATTGACGGGAAACATATCGCGAACTTTAAGGCCGACGGGCTGATCGTCTCCACTCCCACCGGTTCCACGGCCTACAACCTGGCGGCAGGCGGACCCATCGTTCAGCCCGGCATGCACTCCATCATCATCAACCCCATCTGCCCGCATATCCTGACCAACCGTCCCGTGGTCGTGCGGGACGCAAGCGAGATCGAGATTGTCCTTAAATCGGAGAACACGGAGGTGCATCTTACCCTCGACGGGCAGGTTGGTTTCTCCCTCCGGGGAGAGGATGTCATCCGGATCGTCAAGGCGGATCATACCCTCCGGCTGATCTCCGTGCCGGGGAAGAACTATTTTGATGTGCTGCGGACCAAGTTGAAATGGACGGAACGCTGATGATCCCGCCGCACATACTTCATCTGCGGTGTTTCTTCGGGTTTTTCGTCACGGCAGCGTATGATCAATATGCCTCATCCCTCGAAAACCTCGCTCCTTGCATCTGAAGCATGTGCAGTGAAATCATCATTTTTCTAAAAGGATAATGTTTTTATGGTGGAACAGTACGACCTGGTGATTATCGGGGGCGGGCCGGCGGGGATGGCGGCAGGCGTCTTTGCCGCACGTTACCGGTTGAAGACGATCATCCTCGAAAAGTCGGTCGTCGGCGGTCAGCCGGCGGTGGCCGAGCGGATTGAGAACTTCCCCGGTTTCCCGGAACTCGACGGGTGGGATTTTGCGACCCGGCTGGAAAAACATGTTACAAGCCTCGATGTCCCGATTTTGGAATCGGGCGAGGTCCGCGGAGTTGAGCCGGACGGGAAGGGGTACCGGGTCGTCGCCAATAAGGGAAGTTACGAAACAAAGACGGTCCTTGTGGCGACGGGCGGCCGTTCGCGGCTTCTCGGCGTGCCGGGAGAGGAGAAATTCTCCCGCAGGGGGGTCCACTATTGTGCCCAGTGTGCCGGCTTCGGCTATGAGGGAAAACGGATCGCCGTCGTCGGGGGAGGGGAGTCGGCCCTTTTGGGGGCGCTCTATCTTTCCGGGATCGGCCGGGAGGTTTTCCTGCTTCATCGCCGTGAGGGATTCCGGGGGGAAAAGGTCTTGCAGGAACGGATCGATGCTGCGGAGAAGATCCGGCAGATCCGAGGAACCGTCGTTGAAGAGATCCTTGGGGAGAAGACCCTCTCCGGGATTTGCCTCCGAAACGTCAAAAGCGGTGAGCGGACGACCCTCGAAGTGGATGCCCTCTTTGTTTATGTCGGCTGCGTTCCCAATACCGCTTTTATTAATGCCGAAAAGGATGCAAAGGGCTTTCTCCGGGTCAATCTCGCGATGGAGACTACCCTTCCCGGTGTCTTTGCCTGCGGGAACGCGGTCCGCGAAGATGCCCAGATCATCTCCGCCATGGGCGAAGGGGCCGTGGCGGTCCTCTCCGCTGCGGAATACATAACGGCCCACCTCGATATATGACTCAGCCGGACTAAACTGATTATACTTCGAAGTATGGATTTCGCAAGGGTTTTCCCCTGCCGCTAATCTATGGGCAGATTCTTCTCGTAAAGTGTGTAGGCGATCGGTTCCTTGTTCTCGTATCCGATACGGGCCCTTCTCTTCTCGTCCAGGAGATGGTATTTCACAACGATCTTCAAGGCGGCGGGCCTTGGTGTCGTATCGGTCTGGAAGGCAAAGGTATAGTCCCGGGGTTTCCCTTTCGGTAAACGCGTATCCCACAGGTCTGCAATGAAAGGACGCCACATAATATGCCTCTTGAGCATGAATGTTTTCTCTTTCAGGACATCTTTCCTGCCGTCCGTGAGTGTGAAGGTTACACTCAGATGCCGGTCGGGCGTGCCGGTTGGGAGAAAGTGGTCCGTGCCGGTGTTGGTCAGGGTCAGGGTGTATTTCTTTCGGTTTCGGCGGGGCGAGGGGTTTTCTTCCACCATGACGGTGAGTGCCTGCCGGATCATTGCCGGATCGTGGCCACCCCGCCAGAGGTGGTGCGCATGGCCGTTTTCCTCCTTTTCTTCGGGCATGTGGCAGCCGGTACAGCCGGCTTTCCTGCTGCCGGCTTCTTTGATTTCACGAAAGGTCCCGCAGGGCGGCAGCCGGTAGAATGTGTCCCAGCGCCTGCCTGAAACGAGATGGCACCTTCGGCATACACTGCTTCCATCGGTAAAGCGGGGGTCTTTGCGGACGGGGTGGGGGGCATCCCCACTTTCGCGGGGGCCGAGGATCACGCCGTCGGTAACGTGGCAGACGGCACAGGTCACCCCCTCTTTTTGAAGTTCCGGATCGAAGTCCGGGTTGGGCCGGAGGATGGGGTCGAGCTTGTCCCGGTCCCGGAATCCGAGAACGCGGTTCTCCTGCTGGTTTTCCAGCGGGATGTGGCAGTTCATGCAGATTTGTTGAGAGCCGTCGAAACGGGTATCGGCCTGGAAGTAGGGGTCGGTCCAGGCGCGGGCATGGATGCTTCCCGACCATTCTTCGAAGATCTCCCGGTGACATTTTCCGCACTCCCGTGCACTCAACGAGACGAGACCTGTCGGCAATTTCCCGGCCGGTATGGGGCGTTCAAAGGCTTTCGTTACCACAAAGATACTCAGGGGCCGCACGAAGCGGTAGAGCATGAACAGGCTGAAACTTGTGAGCAGGACAAGGAATATAAGCCGTTTCCGCATCTTCATCTTTTTCAAAAGGTGATTGTCTCCCGGTCTATCATCTCTCCTGCGAGGGTCGGGATGTGGGTGACGGTGAAACCGTCTATGATTTCCTCTTCGGGAATCTCATAGACCTTGACGCAGGCCCCGCAGACGTACATCGGAATTTTGGCTTCAAGGACCATGGGGAACAGTTCCCGTACCGGGGTCAGATACCTCCCCTCGATCGTGTCGGCAACTCCCTTCCTTGCCATTTTCGCCCCTTCGAAGATGAAGAAGAGGGCCAGGTCCGCCCCTTCGCTGATAAGGGACGCAGCCAGGGCGATTGCTGCGTTGGATCGGTCCTGGTCGTCGGTGGAATGGGTGATAACGAGCATGATTTTCTTTTTCATGATGGTTTCCCCCGTGGAAAGTTAAAAGATCAGACCGTTCATTTGGCCTCTTTATCGAAGGAACGGCAGAACATTGGTGAACTTCAGAAAAACAAGCAGGAGCAGAACGGCCAGACCCCGTTTCAGGAAGACCTCGGGGAGTTTCTTCTGGATCTTCGGCCCGATCTTTCCGCCGATGATCGCTCCCGCCGCGATGAGTGCGGCCATGGTCCAGTCCGGCGGATAGCCCATCAGGGCGTAACGGGCGACGCCGCCGATGGAGGTGGCAAAGGTCCCGCAGAGTGAGATCGGAACGGCCAGGTACATGGGAAATCCCATGACCGATGTCATGAAGGGGACAAGCATGAAACCGCCCCCCACGCCGAAGGCCGATGCGATACAGCCGATGACGATTCCACCGAAGAAGAGCGTAATCGGATTTGCGCGGAACTTCTCGCCCCAGAAGGTGAAATCGATTCCCATCGGCTGGAACCGGTCGATCCGGACGGCGCCCATCTCCGCCGTCCGCCCTTCGGCCCGGGCCTGTTTAACGGCTTCGTTGTATTTGGCCACGATGGCCTTGATTCCCTTCTTTTTGTTGATTCCCTTGCTGGTCGATTCCAGCCAGAGCTTGACTGCGAGGATCAGGCAGAAGAAACCCAGATAGAATTTATAGGCCTTCATCGGAAGGTAACGGGCCGAGTAGGTTGGGCCGATCCAGAAAGAGCCGATCAGAATTCCCGAAACGAAACAGAGGGCCACGGGCCAGGCAAGCCGCCGTTCCTTGAAATAGCCCCAGACGCCCGTGATGGGCGAGAAGATGGTCAAAAATAGGTTGGTCGGCTTGACCATGTTGGCGGCGTTGATTCCGATCATCCCCTGCGTTCCGAGGACGATGATCTGAAAGGCGGCGGTAAAGAGGCCTCCGGCCGCTCCCATGATGACGAACATGATCCCGATCAAAAGAGCGCCGAGAAAGACCACAAGAGGGTTCATGTAGGTCCCGGCGGCTTTGAAATAATAGCCGCTGCCGGTGATTTTAAAGTCTCCGGCGATTTGACCGTTGACCGTCACCGCCAGGTCCGTTCCGGGGGCCAGGTTCCGATTGGGGATCAGGGTAACGGAATAGTCTCCCGTTGATTTGTCGAGGCGGAGATGGACGTCCCGATTCCATTTCTCCGGGCTTTCAGAGAAGTCGCTCAGGACCATCCGGGTGCTTCCGCCGCCGATCGGTTTCTCCTTCGAAATCGTGTTCATCCCGAACTTGTCTTCGTGGGCGAAGATCAGCATCTTCCACTGGGCCTCGGTCCGGATGGGGGTGAGCATGGATCGGATTTTCGGGGGGATCTTCGTCCAGGGTTTGATCTTGTTGATTTTAACATCGTACCTGAAGGGGGGGAACCATTTGCCCCTCGAGATCATTTGCGGGTGTGCCAGTGCATCGGGCCTGTTGGTCACGATGTAGCAGGTCGGCGGAATTTCGGTCTCTCCGAATTTGTCCGCGAGTTTCTTTTTCTCTTGGGTTCCCATTGAGTCGGAACTTTGGAACCCTTTTTCGGCGGCAATTACCACGAAAAGGTCTTCCCCCGGCGGGATCCGTCCCTGCACGGTCATTGCCTCTCCGGCTCGCAACTGTTCCGTGGAGAGTCTGCCCGTGATCTCCGAGGCTGTTACGGAACCGATCGGCCACAGAACCGATGCGACCCAGATCAGGAGTACTGTAAAGAGTTTCTTGCGATTCATGTCTCTCTCCATCCGTGCCCCTTCCATTCGGGCGGGGAGTGCGGCCGGTGATGAACCACTCATCATTTACGGCTTTGAATAGCGTTCGATGACGGCATCGAGTCTTTTCAGAGGGGGTTCCACCCCGTCATAGAGGATCCCTCCTTCCGCTTCCACCGTTTCGATAAATTCCTTGCCGCTGACGATTACCGTGTCTTCCGGTTCCATGAGGCGGCCGTTGATCAGTACGGCGGCCGGCGCCGGATCGTCCGGTTTCCGCTGATCGTCGGGAAGGGTTTCCATCCGGACATTTTTGTAGGCCTCCATCAGAACGATCGCCATGTCCATGTAAATGCGGCACCGGCCGGCCGGCGGCTGCTTGTTGATGATCTTGATCGTTATAGATGGGTTCACGGGCGGTCTCCTTCCTAAATATAGTTGATGCCGGATCTTTATTTTTGCAATTTACGGTTCCATATGAAAAAAGATATATCAGGTCGAAAAGGAAACTCAATTAAGAAATATTTTGGAAGCTCCAAGTAGATTTTATGGATTCGCAAAGAGTTTACCAAACGTTGTTTTATTTTACGAAAAATGCTGAAAAAAATTTCTTGACATCGCCTTCGGAGATCTATATATTAGCAACCCGTTATATCCCAGAATGTATTCCGGGTAGTAGCTTGCGCTGTTTTACTTAAAGATCAAGATCAAAAAATCATCTGCAAGAATATGACGAAAGAACCAAGCTGATTTTTGCATTAGTATTTCGTTATATTCTTATGTCTGTGAATTCCGGTTTCGATCCTTGGTTTCCGTCTTAGCAGTGGATGAAAGGTCGCCGGGTCCTGTCGCATTATTCGGGTTTTAAATGATCACATTTGTTTTTCCGATCCGAAGCTGTTTCCGGAGGGGCAATCGTTAAGATGAAGTTGCAATCCTGCCTGAAAGCAAAGAGATCCGAGATTCTGACAAGATGGCACCGGGTGATCACCGATAGCTATTCCTCTGAGTCTGTTCCGTTTCTCAATAATCCGGATCCCTTTGCCAATCCTGTTGGAACGACCCTTCTGAAATCGATGGAAACTCTTCTGGATGAACTTCTATCCGGAGCGTCTCCTGATCGGCTGGCTCCTGTCCTCGACCGGATTCTCCGCATCCGGGCCGTGCAGGATTTTCTCCCTTCCCAGGCGCTTGCCTTTCTTCCAGCTCTGAAGGATGTGGTCCGGGAGGTGATCGGAGAGGAGGAGACGGATCCGGTCTCCGAGGAGGTCAGGGAATTCGATGCATTGGTGGATCGGCTGACTCTCCTTGCCGTGGATATTTATGTGAAGTGCAGGGAGACCATTTATGAAATCCGGGTCCGGGAGTTCAAGGACCGGGCCTATAAACTCCTGGAACGAGCCGATCTGGTTTGTGCAGCCGCCCCGGATTCTTCGGGAGGATTGTGAGGATTTGAAACCGGAAAACGAGAAGGACTATTTCAGAGAGGTAAACGTCAGATGAGAATTTTGCTTCCTTTGATCGCAGTCGTTGTTCTGGGTGCCGTCGCATTTTTGGGGGTGCAGACAGCGGGTTTACAATACTTCTTCGGGGTTGTGATCCCTTATGCAGCACTGGCGATATTTTTGTTGGGCGTGATCTACAGGATTCTGAGGTGGGCGGCTTCTCCGGTTCCCTTCAGAATCCCGACGACCTGCGGCCAGGAGAAATCTCTTCCCTGGATCAAAACGGATCCTCTGGAGAGCCCGAACGGCACGGCGGGTGTTATAGGCCGTATGGCGCTGGAGGTCTTTTTTTTCCGTTCCCTTTTCAGGAACCTGAAGTTCAGGTACAAGGCGGGCGATGGTTCAAATCCTTCCCTGACCTACCGCCGGACTCTCTGGCTCTGGCTCTTCGGTCTCACCTTCCACTGGTCCTTCCTCTTTGTTTTTGTCCGCCACCTTCGACTTTTTACACAGCCGATCCCCGCTTTTGTCTCGGCGATGAACGGCTGGGATGCAGGCCTTTCCAACATACTGCAACACTTTAATGTGCCCCCGCTTCATCTTGTCAATATCGTCGGTGCACCTCCCCTGCTGATCTCCGATGTGATCCTTGTAACGGCCGTGACGCTCCTTTTCCTCCGGAGGGTCTTGATCCCGCAGGTCCGCTATATCTCTCTTCCCGCCGATTATTTTCCGCTGTTCCTCATTTTCGCGATTGCGCTGAGCGGGATCTGTATGCGCTATTTTTTCAAGGTCGATGTGATTCATATCAAGGAACTGACGATGGGACTTGCCACCTTTCATCCGGTCGTCCCGGAGGGGATCGACGCCATATTTTTTGTGCATCTGCTTCTTGTCTGTACACTTTTTGCCTACTTTCCGTTCAGTAAGCTGGTCCATATGGCAGGGGTTTTTATGAGTCCTACGAGGAATCTGGCGAATAACAGCCGGGCAAAAAGGCATGTGAATCCCTGGAATTACCCGGTCAAGCTGCACTCCTATGAAGAGTATGAGGATGAGTATAGGGAACTGATGAAGAAGGCAGGTATTCCCGTGGAGAAGGATTAGAGACTATGGCTAAATACGTTGAGAAACCGGAAGAAACCGCACTGATCAATCATCAACCTCCGAAAACCGGGTGGATGGAAACGCCGACGGAGTTCCGTCCGGGCAATTGGTGCTACGGCGGAAAACCCTCGGTACTTGAAGTGCTCGGGATTCCGAATCCGAGGGAGTGGAAGCCGACGGATGAGGACTGGAAGCTTCCGGCAAACTGGAAGGAGATCATTTACGAAGGATTGAAGGATCGCCTGAGTAAATACAGATCGTTTAAAGTCTTTCTCGACATCTGTGTTCGTTGCGGCGCCTGTGCGGATAAGTGCCACTTCTTTCTCGGGACCGGGGATCCGAAGAATATGCCCGTCCTTCGTGTGGAGCTTCTCCGTTCGGTTTACCGGAAGGATTTCACCCTGGCCGGAAAGATCCTCGGAAAAATTGCCGGGGCCCGGACCTTGACGAAGGATGTTGTGAAGGAGTGGTTTTCCTACTATTACCAGTGTACGGAATGCCGCCGCTGTTCCGTGTTCTGCCCCTACGGGATTGATACGGCGGAGATCACGATGATGGCGCGGGAACTGCTTCACCTGGTCGGTGTCAATATCAACTGGGCGCTGGAACCGGCGGCCAAATGCTTTCAGACCGGGAACCATATGGGGCTCCAACCGCACACCTTCAAGGACAGTATTGATTCCCTTTGTGAAGACATCGAAGATATAACAGGGGTTCATATCGAGGTTCCGCTGAACAAGAAAGGGGCGGATGTCCTCTTTATTACGCCATCCGCCGATGTCTTCGCGGACCCGGGGATCTACACCTTCATGGGGTATCTCCTCTTGTTTGAACATATCGGTTTGAATTATACCATGAGTACCTATGCCTCCGAGGGCGGGAATTTCGGTCTCTTTAATTCCCAGGAGATCATGAAACGATTAAATGCCAAAATGTACGCGGAGGCAAAGAGGTTAGGTGTGAAGTGGATTCTGGGCGGGGAATGCGGACACATGTGGCGGGTGGTCCATCAATACATGGATACGATGAACGGCCCCGCAGACTTCCTGGAGGTGCCGGTCTCTCCGGTTACGGGGACACGATTCGATAACGCCGCCTCCACCAAAATGGTACACATCGCTGAATTTACCGCCGACCTTATTAAACATAACAAGTTGAAACTCGATCCGAGCCGGAACAACCACCGAAAGACGACCTTCCATGATTCCTGCAATCCCGCCCGTGCGATGGGCATTCTTGAAGAACCGAGATACATCCTGAAACATGTCTGCAACCACTTCACCGAGATGCCGAAAAACACGATTCGGGAGAAGACCTTCTGCTGCGGAAGCGGGACAGGACTGAATACGGACGAGTACATGGATATCCGGATGCGGGGCGGGCTTCCCCGCGCGAACGCAGTCCGGCATGTCCATGAGCAAAACGATGTCGATCTTTTGACCTGTATCTGTGCTATTGATCGGGCGACCCTCACCCCTCTGATGCGGTACTGGGTTCCCGGCGTGGAGGTCTCCGGCCTGCATGAGCTGGTCGGGAATGCCCTCGTGATGGAGGGGGAACAGGAACGGAGCACCGATTTGCGGGAAGATCCTCTGGAGGGGATGGAGGATGTTTAGCCGGGCCGGATATCCGGCTTCATCCGGTGGACAATAATTCAAAATTATGAGAAGAGGTTTGGACCTCTTGATTTTCTTTAATCACACATGTTATGGAGGATTCAAGAATGGCAACACTTGAAGTCAATGGAAAACAGTATGAACTGGATGAAGACGGTTTTCTGGCGGACATGAGCGAATGGAATGAGGACATTGCCGTTGCTCTGGCCAAGACCGAAAGCGTTGAAATGACCGAAGCCCATTGGGAGGTCGTCAATTTTCTGCGTGACTATTATGCCGAGTACAAAATTGCTCCTATGATCCGGATTCTGACCAAGGCGATCGGTAAGAAGCTGGGCAAGGAGAAAGGGAACACCAAGTATCTCTACGAGCTCTACCCGGCGGGACCGGCCAAGCAGGCCTGTAAAATTGCAGGGCTGCCCAAACCGACCGGTTGTGTGTAAAAGCAGACGGCGGGGTTCCTCCCGCCTTATTATTTCGATAAGAAAAGACCGGAGGGGGATGTTGAATCGTCGTCCCCGGTTACTCAAACGTACCTTTGCAGGCTGAGGGGGTACGGGGAATGGCGGGCTCTTTCGGGTTCATGTGGAAGAGCAACGATATCTTTTTATACTTATGATGGAGGGGAGATGAAATTCGGAATTCTCATTCAGGAAGGCCCCTATAATCACCAGGCTTCGGATAGCGCTTATAATTTCATCCAGGCGTCACTGGAGAAAGGGCACGAGATCACCGGCGTATTCTTCTATAATGACGGTGTCATCAATACCACGAAGCTGATGGACATCCCTGCAGACGACCGGCACATCAGTAAACGCTGGTCTGAGTTGGGGGCGAAGGGGATCCAGTTAATCGTCTGCGTGGCGGCGGCCAAACGGCGGGGGATCAATCCCGACGTGTTGATTGATAATGCCCGTATCGACGGACTGGGGCAGCTCAGTGAGCTTTGTATTGAATCCGACCGATTGATCACGTTCGGTGACTGATCGTCTCAGAAAGGAGCCGGAGACTCAAATGGAAGAACAAGCGCCAAGGAAAATTATGTTTGTGAATCGAAAGGCACCGCATGGTTCCATCTATGCCTACGAAGGACTGGAAGTCATTCTCATCTTTGGGGCCTATGACCAGGAAATCAGCGCTGCATTTCTGGATGATGCCGTCCTTTCGTTGAAAAAAGGTCAGGATACATCTGAAATCGGGACCAAGGAGTTTTCTGCGACCTTCCGTGTGTTGGAAGCCTACGGGGTGGAAAACCGTTACGTGGAGAGGGAATCTCTGGAACAGCGCGGGCTGACGGAGGAAGACTTGGTCATGGATGTGGACGTTGTTGATGGAGCGACCCTCCGGAAATATATGGGAGAACAAGACGTCCTGCTGCCCTTTTAGTGATGTGGATACCTGCAAGGAGGAAGAACATTGCTGCATATCGTGAATAAATCACCATTTAAATACAGAAATCTGGATACCTGCGTACGCGTCTCTGAGAAAGAGGACCCAATCATTCTCATTGAAGATGGTGTCTACGCCGCCCTGAAGGGGTCCAGTATTGAAGGGCTCATGAAGAAGACCCTGGAGGACCACCCTGTTTTTGCAATCCGGGCGGATCTCAAGGCCCGGGGAATCGACGAGGTTATGGAGGGGGTAGAAGTCTGTGATTACTCCTGCTTTGTGGATATGGTGGAAAAGCATGTCCCCTATTCCTGGCTTTGAGTCTGGATGAGGAATGACAAAGCGGCGGCGAAGAAGCTGCTTCGGGAAGGCCGTTACCCGGAAATTCTCAGTCGTCTTGGAGAGAAGCGAAGGACCGTTCGTCTGCTCCGGTCTCTCCTGTATGAAGATGAACGGATCATAAAATGGCGGGCCGTGACCATGTTCGGCCGGTTGGCCCGGGAAAACCCGGAACTGATCATTCCGGAAGTGGATCGACTCATCTGGTCCCTGAATGATGAAGCCGGGAGTATTGGACGAAGCGCACCGGAAACCCTGGGTGAAATTGCCCGGAACAATGCACGGATCGCCCGGGATGGGGGAAAGGTCGTTGTTCACTACATTGAAGATACAGAGACCTGCCGTCCTCCGAACCGGAATCTCGAAATTCTTGTCGGTGTCCTCTGGGCGATAGGGAGAATCGGTGAACGGCGGCCGGAGGAGGTGGAGGAGGTCCTTACAACGGTCGAGAGCTTCTGTAAAGACCCGGACGCCAATGTCCGGGGGCATGCTCTCTGGGCTCTTGGACGAACGCGGGTGGCCGGATTTATTGAATCGATTCGAAATTGCATGGATGACGCCGGCAGTGTAATTATCTACGAAGATGAATGGTTAAGGTCTTGTACCGTGGGACAACTCGCGCAGGACGCTTTGCGACAATAGAAACAGCCGGGCGAACAAGTCGCCTGAAAATGATACGGAAAGGGTGACAACAAAAAAGGTGAAGAAGTGTGAATTTTTATCATTATTTTTTCCCTCTGGATTCTACTGCGGAGGGGCGGAGGAAAGGAGAGCTACGGTATGGCAGATCAAAAATTAAGAGAAACTCCTCTTCTTGACGAGTTGAAGAAAGGCCCCTGGCCGAGTTTCGTCAACGACATGAAGAAGATGGCCGAACGGAAACCGATGATCAATGATCTTCTGGGACAGCTTGAGCTTTCTTACAAGGAGAAAAAGGGGCATTGGAAGCATGGTGGGCTCGTTGGCGTCATGGGATACGGCGGCGGGGTCATTGGGCGTTATTCCGATGCCGCCGAGCAGTTCCCCGCCTGTGCGCATTTCCATACCATTCGTGTGAACCAGCCTTCCGGATGGTTTTACACTTCTGCGGCTCTCCGTGAACTTTGTGATATCTGGGACCGGCATGGATCGGGTATGACGAACATGCATGGATCCACGGGCGACTGCGTCTTCCTGGGAACGACCACGGACGAGCTGGAGCCGATCTTTGCCGAGCTGACCGCCAAGGACTGGGATTTGGGCGGGTCCGGCTCCGATGTCCGGACGCCGAGCTGCTGTAACGGGATGGCCCGCTGTGAATATGCCTGCTACGATACCATGGATGCCTGTTATAACTTTACCATGGAGTATCAGGATGAGCTGCATCGTCCGGCCTTCCCTTATAAATGGAAGTTCAAATTCTCCGGTTGTCCCAATGATTGCGTGGCCTCGATTGCCCGTTCCGATATGTCCGTGATCGGGACTTGGCGGGATGATATCCGGATCGATCAGGCTGCCGTGCAAGAATATGCCGACAGCGGCATGGAGATTCGTTCGGATGTGATTCGCAAATGTCCGACCTCCTGCATGAGCTACGACGGCAAGGAGATCACGATCGACAACAAGAACTGCACTCGCTGCATGCACTGCATCAATGTCATGCCCAAAGCCCTTCGGCCCGGACTGGACAAGGGGGCGACGCTGCTGATCGGTGCCAAGGCCCCGATTATTGAAGGAGCGCTTCTCGCCACGGTTCTCGTTCCCTTTATCAAGATGGACAAGGAGGATGATTACCAGGAATTCAAGGACCTGATCGAGCGGATCTGGGATTTCTGGGATGACCATGGTGTGAATCGTGAACGGATCGGTGAATGTATTGAGCGTGTAGGGCTGGGGAATTTCCTCGAAGCAATCGAGGCCGATCCTCTGCCGGAGCATGTCAAGCATCCTCGTACGAACCCCTACATCTTCTACGATGAATATTTTGAGGAAGTGGATGACGCCGAGGCGGAGAAAGCATGATGCTTTCGGCAGGCAGTGGGGAGAATGCAAAGAGATAACGATTTTGAATTGATCATACACATTAGGAGGAAAAGGAAATGGCTGAACCTGCAGCACCGAGAAAAACCGATATCGGACCGCCTCAATATGACCAGTTTCTCCATCCGGTCATTAAGAAGAACTACGGAAAGTGGAAATACCACGAGATTCTGAAACCGGGCGTCATGGTCCATGTCTCCGAAACGGGCGACAAGATCTATTCTATTCGTGTGGGGTCCCCCCGCCTGATCAGTGTCGATGTGATTCGGATGTTTGCCGATATGGCCGACAAGTATTGTGACGGATATCTTCGTTTTACGAGCCGGAACAATGTCGAGTTCCTGACCGACAAGGAAGGGAATATCGATCCTCTGATCAAGGACATTCAGGCCAACGGTTTTCCCGTGGGCGGAACGGGAAACTCCATTTCAAATATTATTCACACCCAGGGATGGGTTCATTGTCACTCTGCGGCAACCGATGTTTCTGGTGTGGTGAAAGCGACGATGGACGACCTCTATGAGTACTTTGTGGAGATGAAACTTCCCCACAAGATCAAGATTGCGGCGGCTTGCTGCCTCAATATGTGTGGGGCCGTTCACTGCTCCGATATTGCCATTCTGGGGATTCACCGGCGTCCGCCTCAGATCGACGACGCGCAAGTTTCAAACGTCTGTGAGATTCCGACGACCGTTTCGTCCTGTCCCACGGCGGCGATTCGTCCGACGACGGTTGAAGGCAAGCAGACCGTCAAGGTTGACGGCGACCGGTGCATGTTCTGTGCGAACTGCTACACGGTCTGCCCGGCCATGCCGATTGCCGATCCGCTGAACGACGGCATCTCGATCTGGGTCGGCGGCAAGGTCTCCAATGCCCGTTCGGAGCCTATGTTCACGAAGCTGGCGGTTCCCTTTATTCCGAACAATCCGCCCCGCTGGCCGGAAGTGACTGAGGCGATCAAGAAGATCGTTGAGGTCTATGCCGCCGGTGCACAGCGTTACGAACGGCTTGGGGAATGGATTGACCGTATCGGCTGGCCGCAATTCTTTGATCTGACCGGATTTGAATTCACGAAATATCATATTGATGATTTCAGGCATGCAGGCGAGACCTTCCATCGGTCCGCCCAGATCAAATTCAAATAGGAGAATGATTATGTCGGAAATGACGACCGAGCAGATTGCGGATGAGATGTTCAACCTGGTGAAGGAGTATGCAGGGAAGAAGCGTTTCAAGGCGACCGACCTCACCAAAGAAGTTATTGCCAAGCATGGTGACAGTGTCAACAAAAAGGCCTGCAAGGCAGCGCTTCGTACCTTAATGGATTCCGGACGCTGTGTTTACGGCTATGCCGGTGGGAGTTTTATTTCACTTCCCGGGATAGAAGGTGCAGCCAAGTAATCAAGGCGCTTTCATCGGACTGATCTTATGATTCGTTATTGAATGTGTTTGAACGGATAGCCGGTCGACGCGGGACCCAAGGTCGGCTCTGTCGGGTGTCCGGCTATCTTTTCCTCTTTTGCGGAACAAAGTTCCGCAAAAGAGGAAAAGCAGACGTACAGGCTGGTCAGTGAGTGTGTAGATTGTCAACCCTCCGGGATCGTAATAAAGCCTCAGACAATGTAACCGTAAAGAAGGGATTGCAAGGCAATCATATTCAGGTAACCTTTTAAATAAGGAGTGTATTATGGCGATTGTGGTGAGAAAAATACAGCGCAAGATCGGACTGAGGCGGGGCGGCAGGGGAACGCAGACATCGACGCAACGGCCGCAGTATAATTTGAAGGAGTCTCCCTGTATTCATGCTTGTCCGAGCGGTGAGGATATCCGTGCGTATCTGGTGCAGATTGCCCAGACCGAAAAATATGACTGGTCCTATGATGATGCCTTCAAAGAAGCCTGGTATACGATCACGGACAAGAACCCCTTTCCCGCCGTTATGGGAAGGGTCTGTCCTCACCCTTGTGAAAGTGAGTGCAACCGGAAAGACAAGGATGCCGCCGTGGGGATCAACAACATGGAGCGGTTCATCGGTGACTATGGTATCAAGAATAAACTGAAACTGAAGAAGGTGGACGGAGAGGGTGGTTCGGAAAAAGTCGCCGTGGTTGGTGCCGGTCCTTCCGGGCTTTCCTGTGCATACCAGTTAGCCCGTCGGGGTTATTCCGTAACGGTATTCGAAATGTTTGACAAGGGAGGCGGGATGCTTCGTTTCGGGATCCCCGTCTACCGCCTTCCCGATGATGTTCTCGATGCTGAAATTCAGCGGATCGCTGAGATGGGGGTTGAGATTAAGTACAACACCAAGATCGGTCGGGATATCACCTTTGCGGATTTGAAGAAGGATTATAAGGCGATCTATCTCTCCATCGGTGCGCACACCGGATGGGATATGAATATCCCCGGTGAGGATGCCGGGAATGTATTGACCGGCGCCGATTATCTCCACAAAATCAATGCCGGGGAAAAGGTGGAAATCGGGAATAAGGTGGTGGTGATCGGTGGTGGTGATACCGCTATTGATGCCGCCATGACTTCACTCCGCCTTGGGGCGGATGTTACGCTTCTTTATCGGCGGACCCGGAACGAGATGCCGGCCATCGACCATGATATTACCCTGGCCGAAGAGGAAGGGATCAATTTTGAATTTCTGTCTGCTCCGGTGGAGGTGATCAAAAACGGAGACGGGAAGGCGACGGCACTGAAATGCCTTAAGATGGAATTAGGTGAACCGGATGATTCGGGCCGTAGAAGGCCGGTCCCGATCGAAGGTTCGGAGTATACCGTTGATGCGACGGCTATCATCTCCGCCATTGGCCAGGCCCCGGATTGGGAAGGCCTGGATTCCTTTAAAAACGAAAAAGGCTGGATTACCGCCGACGATCACGGGATTACGGAAACGGCCGGTGTCTTTGCCGGGGGGGATGTGACGGTCGGATTGGGCATTGCCACGCAGGCTATTGGTCTCGGGCGGAAGACGGCGGAAGCTATTCATCATTTTCTTCGGGACGAAGAGGTTCCGGAACCGGAAACGCTGCCGGTTGTTCATTCCGATGCCATGAACCTCGGTCATTATGTTTCGCTGGAACGGCAGAATGAAAAATACCTTCCGGCGGATGATCGGAAGACCAATTTCAATGAGCTGCGCTTTGCCTTGACCGAGGAACAGGCGATTGAAGAGGCGAAACGATGCATGAGCTGTGGCCGATGTTTTGACTGTGACAACTGTTTTACCTTCTGTTCCGACAGTGCTGTCAAGAAGCTTGATAAAAATGAAAATCCCTTCGGTCAGCATTATAAATTTGTCCTCGATACCTGTCAGGGATGCAAAAAGTGTGCGGAAGAATGTCCTTGCGGCTACATTGATATGGTCTGAACCTCCGGGGGAAGAACCACGGTAATCCATGATGTTGCCGTCCGGGCTTGGCCGTGCTGAAAAAGAGTTCCGGGTGTTGTTCACGGAACAAGCTTTTTGTTTGCTGCCGGGTATGACGAGATCCACAAGGAGTCAAAATGGAAGAAATTACGTTCAATGAAATCATCAGCTATGCGAAGATCGCGGAAGAGAATGCGAAAAGCTTTTATTTGAATGCCGCAGAAGAGATGGAACAGCGAAATGTGAAAGAATATCTTGAAACGCTGGCGGCGGAGGAGCAGACTCACATTAACCGCCTTGAGGCCCTGCAGAAGACCATCCAGAGCCGGGGAGAGGTTCCCGATCTTCATTCGGAGATCCGGAGTCTCGGCTACGCGGATTTCATCAAGGCTGCCGAACTCGGCAAAGATGCTTCCTATAAGGATGTCTTGGTCGTTGCCATGTCCAACGAGAAAGAGGCCATCCGGAACTATGACAATTTTTCCCGTTTTATCGATAACGAAGAGGCCAAAAAACTGTTCACGGTCCTGGCCGACGAAGAACGTCGTCATCTGAAACGATTTGAAGAAGAGTATGACGAACTCCAGGACCAAAATTATTAAACCAAACCGGGATTGAGGGTAAACCATAATGTATGAAATTCTGGAAAAGAAGGTGTGGCAGGAAGAGAAGCCGAGAATTACGGAGTTCAAGGTCAATGCGCCGGAGATTGCCCGCGCTCACCAAGCGGGCCAGTTTGTGATCCTCATTGTCGACGAGAACGGAGAGCGGATTCCCCTGACCATTGCCGACAAGGACGCGGAAAAAGGGACCATCAATATTCTCTTTCAGGAGGTGGGGAAGTCTACGATCTGTCTGGGCAAGCTGGAAGTGGGAGAGAAGATCCATCACGTTACGGGGCCGTTGGGTAAACCGACCCATGTGGAGAAGTTCGGTACCGTTGTCTGTGTCGGTGGAGGGATCGGAATCGCTCCGGTCCATCCCATTGCCAAGGCGATGAAGGATGCCGGCAACAAGGTGATTTCCATTCTCGGATCTCGATCAAAGGACCTGCTGATCTATGAAGACAAGATGAATGCGGCCAGCAGTGAGGTCCGCGTGACTACGGATGACGGGACCTACGGCCGTCACGGTTTTGTGACCGATGAACTCAAGGCAATGATTGAAGAAGAAAAGATCCCCATCGATCTGGTGGTCGTGATTGGACCTCCGATCATGATGAAGTTCGTCTGCAAGGTGACGGAACCGCACAAGATCAAGACCTTTGCCAGCCTGAATACGATCATGGTAGACGGGACCGGGATGTGCGGTGCCTGCCGTGTGACCGTCGGGGGGAAGACCAAGTTTGTCTGTGTGGACGGACCGGAATTTGACGGGCATCAGGTCGATTTTGAAGAGATGATGATGCGCCAGAAACAGTATCTCACGGAAGAAAAAATCGCCGTGGAACGCTGTGGGAAAGGGGCCTGCCATCAGGGTTGAAAGATCCGTGTTGACGGCTTTCGCTGAAAGTCCGTCTGTCGCGGTCATCCGGCATTCTGCTTAAAACCATCAACATAAGTTCTGGAGAGGATTCATAAGAATGAGTGATGAGAAACAGCTAAAAGGGGCCTCAAAGGCGAAACCGAAGAGACCGAAAATCCCCCGTCAGGCAATGCCGGAACAGGATCCGCATGTCCGGGCGAAAAACTTTGATTCCGTTACGCTGGGGTATACCGATGAACAGGCGATAGCGGAAGCCACGCGGTGTCTTCAGTGCAAGAAACCCTTCTGCATACAGGGGTGTCCTGTTTCAATCAACATCCCCGGTTTTATTCAGGCAATCAAGGACCGTGATTATGCAAAGGCGGTCCAGGTCATCAAGGAGACAAATCTTCTGCCGGCGGTCTGCGGACGAGTCTGTCCACAGGAAGAGCAGTGCGAGAACAGATGTATCCTGGGTAAAAAACAAGAGCCTGTTGCGATCGGCCGATTGGAGCGTTTTGTGGCGGATTATGAAGCCGCTCACGGTGAATCGCCGTTGCCGGAGCTTCCGTCGAAGACGGGAAAGAAGGTTGCCGTGGTCGGTGCCGGTCCGGGGGGGTTGACGGTTGCAGGCGATCTGATCCGTAAAGGACATGATGTGACCGTCTTCGAGGCCCTCCACAAGGCGGGCGGTGTTCTGGTGTATGGAATCCCGGAATTCCGGCTGCCCAAGGCGATCGTGGAACGGGAAGTCGATTATCTGAAAAAGCTTGGCGTTGTTTTCAAAATGAACCATGTGATCGGGAAGATCCGGACCATCGATCAATTGATGAAGGAAGACGGGTTTGATGCTGTTTTTATCGGGAGCGGCGCCGGTCTGCCCTGGTTCATGGATATTCCCGGTGAGAACTTGAATGGAGTTTTCTCCGCGAATGAATACCTGACCCGGAACAATCTGATGAAAGCCTTTGATTTTCCGAACTATGATACCCCGATCAAACGGTTTAAGAATGTTGCCGTGATCGGTGGTGGGAATGTGGCCATGGATTCCGTTCGGACGGCTCTTCGACTGGGAGCCGACAATGCCTACATTGTTTATCGACGAGGACGGGAAGAGATGCCGGCCCGGAAAGAGGAAGTGGATCATGCCGAGCATGAAGGGGTGCAGTTTAAGAACCTGACAGCCCCCGTGCGGATCCTCGGGAATGAAGACGGTTGGGTGACGGGCCTGGAATGCCTTAAAATGGAATTAGGTGAACCGGACGCCTCTGGACGGCGCCGTCCGATCCCGATCGAGGGCTCGGAATTTGTTCTGGATATGGATGCCGTAATCATTGCGATCGGGACCAGTGCCAATCCTCTGATCGGCCAGACCACGCCGGATCTGAAACTGAGCCGTCGAGGTTACATTGAGGTCGAAAATGAGACTACCGGCCGCAGCAGCAAGAAAGGGGTTTTCGCCGGAGGAGACATCGTAACCGGTGCGGCAACCGTGATCCTGGCGATGGGAGCGGGACGAAATGCCGCCAATGCCATTCAGCAATACCTGGAGACGGGTGAATGGTGGACGCCGAACGGCGACGGCGAAAAGTAGCTGTTTCTTAAAATAAGATGTAAAAAAGGCCGATGAGAGGTTTCTCATCGGCCTTTTCCTTTTAATTTCCTTCCGAAACCTTTTGCAGGTTTCTGAAGGAAATTAAAAGGGCAAAATTACCTCCTGTTTTTTCATAAAGGCCATGATTTCGGCGGACTCCAGAACTTCCACGTCAATCATGAGATCTTCGACGGTTAATCCTCGTTCTGTGAGTGCGGTTTTGTCTACGATGATCCGTTCGACTCCATAGTCTTCCAGGACCCGAAAAGCACTGGAAAACGCCTTAGTTCCCAATTCCATTGTATCCTGCCCTTTTTTCAGCACATAGACTCCGTCATCCATCAAGACCAAGGTGATCGCTTGTTCATATGTACAGAAGATCAGGAGCGCCTCCAATCCTTCATGGGTATATATCGTTCCATGAGGCGCCTTCCTCATGAGAAAGGTTATTTTCTTCTTTTTGGACATCTGTGAATCACCCTTCCTTCCTAAAACACGTTATTTCAGCTGTAAGACTTCATATATCTGCATCATAAGATATTCGGAGCTTCCCTTCAAGTAAAAACTTGACAAAACAAATTGACAATAAGGGAAATATGCCGTTTCAATGCCCCTTTTTGTTCATTGCTGTAGTTGTGAAGTAAACCACTTAGAGGTTTTTTTTGTCGATTCCTTTTGCTGCAAGCTGTAAGCCGACGGAAACGGCTTCCATTAAACTGGAAGGGTCGGCTTTTCCTTGGCCTGAAATATCGAAGGCCGTTCCGTGATCCACGGAAGTTCGGATGATCGGCAGGCCCAGGGTCACGTTGACCCCCTTTTCAAAGGCGATCATTTTCAGGGGAATCAGTCCCTGATCGTGATACATGGAGACGATGGCATGGAAACGTCCGTGATAGGCCTGATGAAAGACCGTATCCGGAGGCAGCGGCCCTGTGACGTTGATTCCCTTTTTTTGGGACGCAATGACGGCGGGCAGAATAATCTTCTCTTCTTCCTCCCCGAAGAGGCCGTGTTCTCCAGCATGGGGGTTCAGCGCGGCGACGGCGATACGGGGGGAGGAAAAACCGAGGTCGAGCATTGCCTGATGAGCAAGTAGAATCTTCTTTTCAATATTCCCAGGCGTCAATGCATGGGGAACCTCCCTCAATGCGAGGTGGGTCGTGACAAGAATAACACGGATCGGTCCTCCCATGAGCATCATTGCGAATTGCGAGGTCCCCGTTTTCGCCGCGAGGAGTTCCGTGTGGCCGGCGAAGTTGAATCCTGCAAGATGGACCGCTTCCTTGTGGATCGGTGCTGTGACAATGGCATCTATATCTCCTTTCAGCGCAGCGTCTATGGCAGCAAGGACATATTCAATCGAGGCACGGCCAGCCGCGGCCGATACTTCTCCGGGAGCGAAGTCGGCAGGAGCGATATTTTTAAAATCGAGGAGACAGGGGTTTGTCTCCCGCCGGGAGAACTCTTTGATATCCGACAGGACATGAAAGGGGCTCTGTATTGCGAGATGTTCCGCCAGAGTGTCAAAAACGGCGGCGCTGCCGAAAACAAGGGGAAGAAAATCCTCCATCTCCTTCCGACGGTTGAGCAGGGCCAGGATGATCTCCGGGCCGATACCGGCGGGATCACCCATGGTGATTCCGATGACCGGAAGTCTCTTCATTTTTCACCTCCATTCCGGAAAGAAGGTAACAGAATCTCCGATCCATTGTCAACCCGCAAAGGGGTCAAGTCTGCTTTTGGCTTTTATTCTGATAGAATGTTTCACAAAAAAGCCAAAAGCAGACTTGACCCCTTTGGCTTGACAAAGCAGAAAGGGGTGGTATACTCGGACCCTTCATCCGAGCTGGGAGTTACGCTTTTATGATTTAATGTACCTCTATTTTGATGAATTTACAGGGGAGAAGGTCCGATGAGAAAGCATGCTCTGGAAGAGATGACGAAGAGCTCCTTGATGAAAATGGCCAGGGAAGTGAAGCTCTCCGGGCGTAGCAGGATGACGAAGGGAGAACTGGTCCAGGCACTCTCCCACAAGAACAAAGCCGGGAAAGGGGAGGAACGGGGTGTGAAACGCCGGGAAAAGAATATTTTAAAGGCGTCTACCTTGCGATCTGCACTAGAACACCGGCCGGTCCGGCGAAAGATGCATTTGTTGGAGAGTTGTCAGGAGGAGGTTGAGCGGGTCCGGTTTGAGCCTGGGATGGAGGAGAAATCATTTCCGGCGCCTCCTCCGGTTATCGAGGAACTTCCGGAAGGTTACGGGGATGACCGGATCGTTCTGATGGTGCGGGATCCCTACTGGATCTATGCTTACTGGGAGATCCAGGAAGGGACGATTGCCCAGGCCTTGCACAAGAATGGTCTGGCGGAACATGCCTACCGGCAGGTCGTGCGGGTCTACGCCGGCGACCAAGTCCATTTCAGCGATATTGATGTAGAAGGGTTGACGAATAACTGGTATATCAACATGGGGCGTCCCGATACCGAATTCTTCGCGGATTTCGGAGTGATGGTTGGCGAACGGTTCCTGCGGCTGGTCCGGTCGAACTCCGTGCAGACGCCACGGGCCGGGATGTCGGACGTAGTGGATGAGCAGTGGGTGACCCTGAATGAAGAGGCGGAGGAGATGTACGCCTTGTCCGGTGGTTTCCGGATCGGCAGGGGAGAAGGATCGGCAGGATTACAGGAGACGCAGGCCCGTCGGTTTGAAGCGGAACTTTCTTCCGGGGGCATCAGCAGCTTTTTCGGGAGCGGCCGTTTCCGTGAAATGCCCCGCAGGGGGTTCTGGTACCAACTGGATGCTGAACTGATCGTCTACGGGGCAACGGAACCGGACGCTTGGGTCACCCTGCAGGGAAAGCCGATCCGCCTCCGTCCGGACGGGACCTTTACGGCCCGCTTTGCCCTGCCGGATGGCCGACAGGTGATTCCCGTGACATTTGTTTCCGCCGACCGGGTGGATGAGGCCACGGTGACGCCCCGGGTTGAGCGGAAAACGGATCGGCAATAGATAAACGGCCGCCGCTTCTTGCCTGCGGAGCGTTACTTCCAGACAGTTCCTTACCGGCCGGGAAATATGCAAAACATTTCCGTTCTGTTCTTATGAGGTTACGATGTTTAAAGGTTATCTCTGCCTGATGTTGCATGCCCATCTTCCCTACGTCCGCCATCCGGAATATCGGGACTTTCTGGAAGAGGACTGGTTCTACGAGGCGATGACCGAGACCTACATCCCCCTGCTCCAGGTCTTTGAAGGTCTGGTCCGTGACGGGATCAATTTTCGGATTACGATGTCCCTCACTCCTACGCTTCTCTCCATGATGACCGACCCTCTCCTGCTGGAGCGATACCTTCGCGATCTTAATAAACGGATTGATCTTGCTGAACGGGAAGTGGAGCGGACCCGCTGGCTGCCGGAATTTCATTCCCTGGCCCAGATGTACTTTTTCCGTCTTCACAAGGTGCGGGACTGTTTCGAAGACCGCAATGGTTGCAATATCGTCCCGGCCTTCCAAAAACTTCAGGATTCAGGGGTCCTGGAAATCACCACCTGTGGGGCCACTCACGGATTTCTTCCCCTCATGGACGTACACCGACCGGCCGTGACCGCCCAAGTCCGGACGGCCTGTGAACATTACGAGAAGCTCCTGGGACGGCGTCCCCGGGGGATCTGGCTTCCTGAATGCGGTTTCACCCCGGCGCTGGACGAGGTACTCCGGGAAGAGGGGATTCGGTATTTCTTTACCGAAAGCCACGGGATCCTCCATGCTTCCCCCCGCCCCAAGTTCGGTGTCTTTGCCCCGATCGTGACCCCTTCCGGCGTGGCCGCCTTCGGACGGGACATGGAATCGTCCAAGCAGGTCTGGAGTGCGGAAGAGGGATATCCGGGGGACTACGATTACCGGGAATTTTACCGGGATATCGGTTTTGACCTGGAATACGACTATATTCGCCCCTATCTCCATGAAGATGGGATCCGAATCAATACGGGGATCAAGTATTACCGGATCACCGGACCGGGTACCGGGAAGCTCCCTTACGATCCGCATCGGGCGATGGAGAAGGCGGCGGAGCATGCCGCTAACTTCATGTTCAACAGGGAAAAACAGGCGGAGTTTCTTTACGGGAAGATGGGGCGGATGCCGATCCTCACGGCCCCCTATGATGCCGAACTTTTCGGTCACTGGTGGTATGAAGGGCCGGAATGGATCAACCTGCTGCTCCGGAAGGTTGTCCATGATCAGAAGGTCTTACGGTTGATCACCCCGTCGGAATATCTGAATGAGAATCCAACCCTTCAGGTCTCCATGCCGTCCATGTCAAGCTGGGGGCACAAGGGGTATGCCGAGGTCTGGCTGGAAGGGAGCAACGACTGGATCTACAGGCACCTTCACAAGGCGGCGGAGCGGATGACGGAGCTGGCCGACCGTTTCGAAGGTCAAAACGGTCTGACACGTCGCGCCCTGAACCAGGCGGCCCGTGAACTCCTACTGGCCCAGAGTTCCGACTGGGCTTTCATTATGAAGACCGGAACGATGGTCGAGTATGCCGTGAAGCGGACCAAGGACCACCTCCTCCGGTTTACCCGTCTCTACGAGGAACTTCATGAAAACAGGATTGATGAGGGATTCCTCTCCATGATCGAAGAACGGGACAATATCTTTCCGGATATCAACTTCGAAGTCTATAAATCGTAGCTGTTCAGCGTTTACTTCGTAATCCCCATTGCCTTCCGCATGATCAGCAGGGCATCGGACAGATCAATCACTCCATCAGGGTTCCCCTGTGGGTAGATGTCGCCCCGTCCCAGGTCGAGGGCGGTGGGGGTGATCAGGCCCGATGCGATACGAAGGGCGATCATGGCATCGGCCGCATCGACGGTTCCGTCCGGGTTTCCGTGAGGGGCAATGTCTCCTATGATGGCTTGAGGAACGGACTGAGGATTGAGGGGATCGGAAAATCCGGTGACCTCCTCTCCGTCACTGAAGCTGTCGCCGTCGGTATCCCACTGGACCGGGTCGGTATTGTACGTCAGGACCTCTTCGCCATCCAGCAGACCATCACTGTCGGTATTCCGGACCAGCGGGTTTGCACCGTATTGAAGCTCCAGATCATGGATCAATCCGTCTCCATCGGCGTCGAGACTGATCCGTCCTGCACCGTATAGGTTGTCCTTTCCGCTGCTCCCCAGGTCGATTGTTTCACTCTCCAGCCGGTTCATGAGTTGACTCACTGTCAGTGTTGGGTCCTGCTCCAGAAGGAGGGCCGCCGCACCCGCCGTATGGGGGGAGGCCGCCGAGGTTCCATAAAATGTCCCGTAGATTGAGTTGGTAACCCCGTCTGTTGCAGTGACGTCCGGTTTGATCCGTCCGTCGTTGGTCGGCCCCCTGGAGCTGTACCCCCGGAGATTATCGGTGAGGTTGACGGCACCGGCCGCCAGGACGCCGGTGGCGTCGGCCGGCTGGGCAAGACTGTTCTCCCGGTTCCGGTACTCCAGGGAAGAAACATTGAGAAAAAAGACGGAGAGAGCATGGTCGGCATCACCGGTGGTTTTTTTCTTGATCACCAGATAATAGGTTGCCGATGCGGGAGCGGTATACACAAGGTTTTCATAGGGTTGACCGGCCCAGGTCGGTCCTTGGTTGTTCTGTGAGGAGGCCACGACCTGTGCCCCCGGATTCGTGTCCGGGTCGATATCATAGAGAAAGAGATCGTAATCGTCGTAGGTTGTGGGGTAGGCATCCCAGTCCATGATGATTTGGAGGGTGACGCCGACATTGTCATGAAAACTTAAGGCCTCATCGTTGGGTGTAAATTCGTGCTTCCTGTCGTTGTCGGTGTCGGTCATTGTCCCCTGATAATGCATGTTGCCGTAATTTCCTGCGGCATTGACCCAGAGGATCCCGTGGTTGTAAGCGTCGTTGGCGATATCGCAGATTGGTCCCGTCCCGTCATAAAAAGCAGCGCCGAACCAGGCGACGGAGTGATTGATCACCCGGATGCCGTGCGTGATGCAGTAATCTTTGGCGTTTCCGAGATCGACGTCGTTTCCGATCTTCAGGAGATAAAGTTGTGCATCGGGGGCCATGTCGTGAATCACTTCGGCGACGGCCGTCCCGTGTTTTGTGGTCGCCTGTATGCCGCTCCCGGTATAATCGACCGTCGTCACATTGGCGGGAACCTCACCTGCGTTTTGCGCCGTCGTCAGATTCTGGAAACCGAGATCGATGATTGCGACTTTTACGCCGGATCCGGTCACACCGATGGCATGGTGATCGGTGGCTCCCATGATGGATACTCCCTCACTTTCGGCAACCTCAAAGGGACGGTAGGGAAGGCGGATCTTTTCCAGGCCGGGCAGGGCGGTGGAGAGTTCCGGAATCCGGTCGAGGGGAAGTTTTACAACCAGACGGTTCCGATACCGGTGTCCCACGCTCCCGCCGAACTGCCGGATCAAGTTCCCGTTGATCCCGGTGCCTTGTTTGAACTCAAGGACGATTTCGATCCGGTCAGTTTCCAGAACGACTCTTCGTCCTTGAATCAGTTTCCGGACCCCGGGAAGTCCTTTCCGGACGAATGTATCCCGGATCGTTCTTATTTGTGAGCTGATCTTTGTCGGATGGACTTGTTTGCCGGCGGTAGCAGCGGGGACAACCCCTGCAAAGAGCAGTAAAAAGGTTGGCAGGATAAAGCGGAACCATAAGAGGGCCTGTTGCCGCATGATCTTCTCTTCATTATTTATAAGCAGCATGACGGAAGTACCCATTCTATGGAGAGCAATTTTCATGCCATGGAAGCGTGCCGAATAGGCTGCTTCAAGGAATCCGGAACTGTTTGATATTGTTTGATAATTTTGTGTGGGAAGTTTTTGTATCGGGATTCTTTTCACTGGGAGGAGGAAAAAATTTGCCTAATTTGGGAAAAAGATTTCCCTATATGGGAAATCTTTTTCTCTTTGTTGTCCGATGGCATAATTGCGAGGGGCACCGCGGAAAATGCCGCTTTCCAGCGGATTCCCTCTCTCCGATGGTGGAAGCTTTTCCAGAGGAAGGGATCATCTCTCCTCCCCGCGGTAGAGCAAACTCCGAAGGTATGAGAGCGCAACCGAATTAGTTGATGTATTTCTTCACGACATTAAGCAGGGTGTGCGACTGGATCGGCTTGGCGATATAGTCGTTGGCACCCAGGGCCAGTCCCCGGCGTTTGTCTTCTTCGGCCCCTTCGGTCGTAATGATGATGATCGGGATTTCCTGTTTTTTCTCATCGTTCCGGATGAGACTGACAAGTTTCAAGCCGTCCATGACCGGCATGTTGATATCCGTCAGGATCAGGTCGAATTCCTGGCCCGAAAGTTTTTTCCAACCATCCACTCCGTCACTGGCCTCGACCAGGTTGCAGTCTCCGATCCGTTTGAGGGAGAAGATAATCAGTTGCCGCATGGTGGGCGAATCTTCAACAATCAGAATATTGTGTTTGGCCATTCCCTTTTCTCCTACATGATTGGAGGATGATGTGGTCAAAAAGGTCTCATAAACGGACCGTCCGGCTCTTTATGCCTGTGCCTGAGGTGTTTCGCTGAGCAGGCCCAGAAAGCCCTGAATGGTCGAAAGCTTTCGTTCCGACAATGAGTAGAGCTTTGCACTGTAGATCGCCGTGGCGGCATGTCCGGCCAGAAGGTTAAAAAGTTCAAAGTCGATATTTTTGAAAGACTCCTTTTGTGTCAGTAGCGTATAGATGACAAGGAGTCCGATTACATCCTCTTTGATTTTCAGCGGGACACACGCGACGGGGTTGTTCAGGTCGATCCCCTCACGATTCAGATCTTCTGCAAAAAAACTCTCCCCCTGCGCGGCGACTTCTCCAACCTTACCGTTTCCGATCTTGATGTTTGCGATCTCCTGTGGTTCGATCCCTTCCGCAGCCACGGTTACCATCTCGTTATGCTTCTCGTCGAGGAGCATGATGCCGAAGGTCTCGGCGCCGACGAGATTGATGACAATCTCCAGGATGATTCGCAGAACCTCTTTGTAGTCGAGGGTGGAGTGAAGCTGATGGGAGGCGATGTAGAGATTTGCCAGGTTATTGTTCTCCTCCTCCACTTCGAGATAGCGGTCGGCAAAGTCTTTGTTCTCCTGTTCCACCTCTTTATGTCGTTGCAGGAGACGTTCCTTGTCTTCTTTTAACGATTGTATTTTGGATTCCAGGTTCTGTAATTCCGCCTGCAGGTTGGGGTCCGTGGACCCGGTTTTGCCCGCTTCTTCCAATTGCAGGATCTTGAATCGGAGTTTTTCATTTTCCGCCATCAATTCCTTGGTGAACTCCGCACCTTTGTAGAAGATCTGCAGAAATTCTTCTCCTTTAACATTTTCCAGGTTGCTTCCGATTTTGTTCTCTTCCATACATCACTCCTTTCCGCAAAAGTCCGATCACGGAACGCGGACAAAAAGGATACGGACTCTGTACAGGGTAACAAGTATATCATAACCCGAAACCCAATAATGATCAAGAAAATTCAATAGTTAGAGCGAACTTTCCATGCAGAGCGAAAGGATAGATTCGCTGATTTGGTTCAAGGCCACCACGGAGTCCACGACCCCTTCCCGAATGGCTTCCGCCGGCATCCCGAAAATGACGGCTGTTTCCTCCGATTCGGCAATGGTTCTTCCTTTTTGCTCCTTGATCGCACGCATCCCAATTTTTCCATCATCCCCCATTCCGGTCAGAAGTATACCGAGGGTTTTTTTGTGGAAGAGTTCGGCGGAAGACTGCATCAGGACGTCCACCGAGGGGATGTACTTGTCGAGAGGGCTGGGCGTATCGATCTGTACCCGTACGCCTTTTTTCCCCTTGACAAAGCGCATGTTCCGTCCCCCCGGAGCAATCAGTGCCCGTCCGGGACGGACGCGGTCTCCGTTTGCCGCTTCCTTGATTTCGAGAGCACAGAAGGCATTCAAGCGTTCTGCAAAGAGGCCTGTGAAACTGGCCGGCATATGTTGCACCACGACGATGGGGACCGGAAAGTTTCCTGGAAGATGGCTCAGAATCGACTGCAGAGCCGGCGGACCCCCCGTGGAAGCTCCGATAGCGACCAGGTCAAAGGGGGCGTCAACAGGCCTGGTCTCACATACCGGAATACGGGGGGACCTTCTGCGGAGGGTCTCGATCTGTTTCTTGACCTTTTCGATCCGGAGGTTCTTCAATCCCTCCACTTTTTCCACAAGAGGCCCCTCGATTTGTTCCAATTCGGTACTGATATGATGTGTTGGCTTGACGATAAAATCAACGGCGCCGAGGTCGAGAGCCTTCAAAACATTTTCTTCGGTCCCCTCTGAACTGATGATGATGGTGGGGGTCGGGTGTTCCTGCATCAGCCAGCGGAGGAAGGTGAACCCGTCCATCTCCGGCATCTCCAGGTCGAGGGTAATCAGGTCGGGATTTATCTGCAGAGCCTGGGTGATTGCTTCTTTGCCGTTGAAGGCCGTTCCTGCAACTTTTACGCCGGGGATGGAGTTGAGGATGTCGGAGAGGAGCCGCCGCAGGTAGGCGGAATCGTCAACGACCAGTGCCCGCAAGGGAGAATGTGCAGCGTGCTTTGCCATGGCGTGCTTCCTTTCAGACGCGTTGGTAGACCATGTCGTTTTTTAAATGTTCCAGACGGAAGGCGGTCGATAGGTTCATTAACGATTCGGAGTGTCCTAACAGAAGGTACCCCCCCGAGACCAGGTGATTCTCAAAATTATGGATTACTTTTTTTTTGCCTTCCCGATCAAAATAGATGATGACGTTTCTGCAGAAGATGATATCCATCTTCCCGACCAGACTGATCCGGTCGTCGTCGAAGAGGTTCAGGTAGCCGAAGTTCACCATGTTCCGAATGGAATCGTTGACCCGTTGACGCCCATCCACCTTGGTGAAATATTCTTCAAGGTAACGGGCATCGGTGGATCGAAAGGAGGATTTACCGTATTCTCCTTTTCGGGCGGATTGCAGGACGCGATGGCTGATGTCGCTGGCGAAGATCTCGATATCCCATCCATGAAAGAGACCGGACTGCCGGATCAGAATGCCGATGGTGTAGGGTTCTTCTCCGGTGGAACAGCCGGCGCTCCAGATCCGGATGGACCGTTTGTCTTCTTTCTCTTTCCGGGCTTTCAGGAGGGGCAGGATCTCCTCGGCAAAAGCCTTCAGTTGTAGCTCTTCCCGGAAGAAGTAGGTTTCATTGATGGTCAGGATGTCGATAACGGTATTGAGTTCCTGATCCCGATTCTTGTCGTAGATGAGAAAATGATAATACTCGTGGAAGTCCCGGAGTTGATGTTCCGCCAGACGCTGGGCCAGGCGTTTTTCCAGCACGTACTTCGACCGGTCGTCGAAGGTGAGGCCGCAATAGTTATAAATCAGATCCCGCAACAACCGGAACGTGGTGTCGCGCATCTCGCAGGGGGGTTCGAACATTTACTTCCTCATCAGGGACTTCAGGGCCCGGTCCGCGGTTTTCCGGAGCAGTTCATCGGGATCGCTGATGCGGATCTCCCGGAGGGAATGTTCCGCCCGTGGGTCTCCGAGGAGACCCAGGGCTTCCACGGTGGTATTCCGTTCACTCCAGTCGGGAGAATCCAGAAGATAAATCAGAGAATCAAATGCCGCCGGGTTCCCTGTCTTTCCCAGTGCCAGGATGGCGGAACGACGGATCTCCATGTCCGGGTGTTCCAGTTTTCGGATCAATGCCGAAAAGACCCGGCTCCCTTTCTGTTCCGCAAGTACTTGAATTACGGAAATCTGAACCGGTGGCGGCGCGTGGTCGAGCAGGGGAAGAAGAAGATCCAGGCAGACCGTTCCTCCGATCTTGCCCAGTCCTTTCACGGCGGCACACCGGACCCAGATGTCTTCGTCCAGGAGAATCGACTGCAGAATCCGGATTGATGCATCGGTTGAAAAATCTCCGAGGGCCGTTGCGGCTGCAAGCCGAACGTCCGTGTTTTCATCGGAGAGGACGAGGGACAATCCTTCAATGGCTCGATCGACATGGATTTTTCCCAGGGCGGTTACCGCAGCCTTCCGTACGTCGGGGACTTCGTCTTTGAGGGCGAACAGGAGTGGGTCCACTGCCGCCTCTCCTCCGATAGCGCCGAGTACGGCGGCGGCATTTTTGCGGTAGGCCGGACTCTCATTGGAAAGGAGGGTGAAGATCCTGGAGAGCTGCGACCGGTTACCGATCTGTTGCAGGGCGAAGACCGCCGCCTGTTGCACGTCGGGATAAGGGTCATCCAGCAGAGGGATCAGTTCGGAGGAAGATTCCGTCATCCGGATCAACCCGAGGGCCATGGCGGCGGACTGTCGGACATGGCCATTGGAATCCTGTAACAGGGCGATCAGTCTTCCATGGGTCTCCGGGGTTCCGATATGACCGAGGACATAGGCGGCCGCCTTCCGGATCAGTTCGTCGGGATGATCGAGCGCCTCCATCAGTGCCGCTTCCGATCCCTTGCCGATCCGGATCAGTGCCTCAATGATCCGGTCATGGAGTGCGATATCCCCTAAGAAATCGATCAGGTAGGGGACCCCTTTCGGGTCACCCAGGATCCCGATCAACTCAATGGCGGCCGTTCGTAGGGAGAGGTCATCTTCCTGGATGACTTCAATCAGTCCGTCAACGGTCTCCGGGAGAGCTGCTTCTCCGAACTTCCTTGCGCAGGCCGGATCTTCTCCGGAATGTTGAAAAATCTCCGAGACGCCGAGGACGGCAGCATTCCGGACTTGCCGTTTCTTGTCAGCGATGGAGGGGATCAGTGCCGGGAAAAGGTCGGCGTTTCCGAGACGGCCCAAGGCCGTCAGGAGCGGTTTCTTCAGGCGCTTCTCCTTCAATAGTTCCATGAGGGACGGGATTGCCTGTGGGTCACCAATTTTGCCCACGGCTTCGATGGCGGGGAACTTGAGCCAGAAATCATCTTCCCTCAGGATCTGCAGTAAGGGCTGTAGGGCCCTACGGTCGCCGATTTTTCCGAGATTTTCCGCGGCGGCGGCCTTGACGTTTTCATCCGGGTCTTGCAAGGCATCGACCAAGGCATTCAGACTTCGTGGACTTTTGATCTCGCCCAAGATGTCGATCGCGAATTTCTGTACGTCGGGGTCCGGGTCTTTGACCGCTTGACAGAGCGAAGGGACCGCGGCTGCACCGATTCGGATCAGGGCTTCGACGGCGGAGTTCCGCATGCCGGCGTTGTCCTGGGATCGAAGCGCGAGGATGAGATTGGAGATCACGTCCTCTACAGCATCCATTCCGAGAAGGGCATCGATAGCGGTTTTGCGTACCCGCCAGACGGAATCGCCAAGAAGCCTCGTCAGTGGTACGATTGCTTTTCGGTCTTTGAGCCGTCCGGCTTTTTCCGCCGCCTCCCGGCGGACTTCGACCTCGCTTTCTTCCATTTTCCGGAGTACGCCTTTTAGTGGATCGACCATGATAATACCTCACGCGGATTCGGTGATCTGATCTTTTCTCGATTTGTCAGACAGAGACGCCGGCGGTCCGTTTCGCCGTGAAGGATGCCAGTTCCTGTTGCAGAAAATGATGCAGGGTGGCCTCCGGCAGATCGGGGAAACGTTCTTTCATCAAGCCTTCCGCCTCTTGCAGCTCCGGGGCGAGCCGTTCGGGAAGATCTTCCGCCGCAAGTCCTTCTTTGATCCGGGTTTCATTGTATAATGCGATATCGGACAGCATCGTTCGGGCGAGGCGTTCCACTTTGTTCCGGACCTCATCATCCAGCAACGGTCCCGGAGGGGAGGAGGAGACCGTTGCCGGAGAAGTTCCCTGCAATGGTTCTGTTGTGAGGAGGGAAAGACCGGGAAGGAGCCGTCCGATCTTGTGAATCAACTGATCTGCGATATGATGGATTTCAATGTAATCATCGGCCCCGTAGAGACTCTCCGGGAGTCGCTTGTAGCGTGCCTTCCGGTAACTTGCCGCGATCAAAATGATCCGGATGTCCTGCGTTTTCGGGTTGGACTTGATCGTCTCACACAATTCAAAACCGTAGATTTTCGGCAGCGCCACATCCAGAATTGCCAGAGCGGGTTTTGATCGGCGGAGGATCTTCAGAGCCTCCACTCCGTTTTCCGCCGTCAGCACCCGGAGGTTGCGTTCCTCCAGGATCTCTTTGACGAAAAGGCGGAACTCCGGGTTGTCCTTCGCAACGAGAATGGTTGTCTGGTCGGATTCGATTATGAAAACATATCTGCAGCGGTTGCAGCGGAAACGAGCCTTTCCTGCAGGGAGGCGTTCCGGTGGAATCCTGTAGCGGGTCCCGCACTTTTTGCATTGTACGATCATCAGGTTCTCCATTGTGGTTCAGCCGGACATGCCGGATGTCTGCCTCTTTCGATCAGGCGACTTCCTGTTCCATAAGGGTCATCATGGTTTCCACTCCGGCGTAATCGCTTTCCGTGGCCGTCATGAATCCGTTGTACTGCGGTTCGATGGTCTGAAGGATGTTCCGGTCGTTCTCCACGGATTCATCCAGGCTCAGCAGGGCCTGGGTCAATTCTCTCTCTAATTCCGGTGCAATTCCTTTCCGAACGCAGAGGTTGAACTCCGGGATCTCATCCGACGTCGCCAGGATCTCCAGCCCTTTTGCTTTGAAATTTCGGGCAATTGGTTCCAACAATCCCCCGGCTTCGACCTCCCCGTTCACAATGGCCCAGGCCACATCGTCGTGGTGTCCTTTGAATTCGTAGCCGGCCAGATCCTGAAGCGAGATATTCTCCCGGGCCAGCATGCCGCAGGGGACAAGGTAGCTGGATGTGGAGTGTTCATCGCCGAAGGCGAAGCGCTTTCCTTTCAGGTCGGCAATGGAATGAATGGGGGCTCCTTTCCGGACGGCAATGACGGAATGGTAGAAGGGCATGTGATTGCGAATGGCTTTCAGAATAATACGGGCACCGTATCTCTTCTTGGCTTCCACATAGGTGGAGGGGGTGAGATACGCGAGATCGTATTTCCCGGCCCCGAAATCGTTGAGTGCCGTTTTGAAGTCTTCGGCTACGGCAATCTTGACCGGCCTGTTCATTTTCTTTTCCAGATACCGGGCCAATGGAGTAAACCGAATCTCCATCTTGACACCCGATTCGAGGGGAATGACACCCAGGGTCAGGCCCTCCGTTTCTATGTTGTGCGTTGTATGATGGACTTCCCTTTGCAACTCTTCATTATAGAGAGCGAGGGAATTGATCGCGGTGCTAAGGTCATCGGTCAGGTTGATGGATTCTTCCGTAATGTTCCGGATCCGCTCGATGGAATGGACAATGAGTTCACTCCCTTTCCCCTGTTCGCGAATGGACCGGTTGATCTCCTGAATTTTGAGGATCATATTTTCGATTTCATGGGCAACCCGCCGGCTTCCCATTGATTCATCGGCCATTGATTTTTTTAATTCACGGGCAAACCGGCTCACCTGTGCGACCATCCCGCGGATGACCTCGCCTCCCTTATCCTGTTCCTCCACGGCGGCGGTAATCTGCTTGGTGTGTTCATTGACGTTCCGGATTTCCGTGTCAATGTGCTCGATCGACTTGACCTGTTCGATGGCGGCTTTCTCAATTTCCCAGGACATCTCGCTCGACCGTTGAGACTGCTGCAGGATTTTGCCGAGGGCCTCCTTTGTTTCTCGGGAGAGTTGAACCCCTTTTTGGACCTCTTCGACACTCAGGTGCACCCCCCGGGCGATGGCATCCGTTTCCGACTGCACATCGGAGATGACCTCTTCGATCTGGTCGATCGAGGAGGCGGTTCGGTCGGCCAGCGCCTTGATCTCATCGGCGACAACGGAAAACCCTTTTCCCTGTTCACCCGCCTTGGAGGCGATGATGGCGGCATTCAGGGCCAGGAGGTTGGTCTTCTCCGCCACTTCGTCAATGACGTTCAGGATTTGCCCGATCTTTTCCGATCGTTCATGCAGGATATTGACCATTCGGTCTGTCTCTTCCACCGACTGCCGGATTCGTTCCATTCCTTCAATGGTTTCCTGCACTGCCTTGACGCCCAGTTCCGATGTCTCCAGAGTACTCTTCTGCGAAAGGGCGGCCGATTCCTTTGCCAGTCCTTCAACCGCCTTAATGGATGCGTGCATTTCAGAAACGGACGAAGTTGAGGTTTCAATGGAGATACTGAGTGCGTTCAGATTGTTTCGGCTTTCACCGATCGAACCGATCATCTTGTGAATAGATTCCGAGGATTCTTCAATCATGGAAAAAAGTTCATCACTTTGCTGTGTGATCTGGTGGATGGAGTCATCCATGGCTTGGATCGATTTGGAGGACTCTTCGCTCGAGTGGGAAAGGCTCTGAACATTGGCGCTGATCTCCCGTAATGTGGCGGACATTTCAAAGATGGAGGACGAGGTGTCGTCCGAGGCGGATGCCTGGACCCGGGTCCCTTCGTAGATTTCCTTATGACAGTTGCGGATCAGGCGGGTGGCGTTCTCACAGTTGTCGGCGGAGCGGGCGATCTTGTTGAGCATGTCGTTATGGCGCTCCAGGAAACAGTTCATCAGGTAGGCGATTTTCGGGAGGGGGTAGAGGACCCCTTGCCAACCGCCCAGATTCATTTCCAGTATTGTGCCGGGATCGGAACGACCCTGCTGGTTCAGTGCCAGCAGAATTTCCTTCAGGGTCAGCAGATGGTTCCGAATTTTTTCTGCAAAGAGATTTTGAAGGAGCAGGATCAGCAGCAGGGTCACAAGCATCATGAAAAAGACCAGCGAAACGGAAGGCAGTCCCGATGTGCCGAGTCGGTTTACTTTTCCGCTCTCCGTTTGCTGGATCCGGGTCATGATCTCCGTCAGTTCCATTGACACATCCGGGATGGTCATGCTCTTTTCCCTTGGCCAGGCTGCTGCGGGAGAATCCTCCAGATAGCGGAGCGATTCCATCTCTTTTTGAAGGGTGTTCAGGGATGAAAAAATATCCTCAGGGAAGAGTGATTCCGAACGGATCTGTTCCAGCCAGACGGAAGTCCGGGGGAGGAGCGCCTGGAGAAGTTCCTGTGGAGGACGATCGGGATTGCTTCCCTCCGTCAGAACATAAGAGAGTTCCTCCCATGAACTGCGAAGAGAGGCGCCTTCGGTCAGCCGATCGTTGCAGGTCCGAAGGAACGCCAGACTCCCTTCAACCGTTTTCGTGGTTTGAATGAGTTTGCCGGCGAACCAGAAGACCAGTGCAGCCAGAATGAGAAAGGGAACGGATGCTTTGAAGCGTTCAGTCTTCAATGACATGGAAGGGGTCTCTCCTTTGTGTCGGTGCCGTCATTTCGATCTACACCTTGAATTGATTCACCTCGTTCTGCAGGGATTCCAGCATCTGCGTCATCTCGTTGATCGAGGCCGTCATCCCCTGGATCTGTGAACTGTTTTTCCCGTCGATCTGAACGATTTTCTTGATGTTGCTCAGAACCATCCGTGACTGGTTCGACTGACCTTCCGTGGCCCGGGAGATCATCTGGCTTTTGTAATTGACTTCCTCGATGGCTTTACTGATCTGGCCGCTTCCTTTCGACTGTTCTTCCATGGCCCGGCTGACGTGGATGGCCATTTCCCGGAAATGTTCAATATTCTCCATAATCTGCTTGGAGCCCTTACGTTGCTCCTGGGTTCCCTTTGCCATCTGGCGCAAGGCTTCGGTGATGCTCGACACGGCCTCCTGAACGACTTGGCTTCCTTTGTTTTGCTCGACCGTGGCCCGGGCGATTTCCTCAATCATGTTGCTCGACCGGTCGACGCTTTCGACAATCTCCCGAAGGGATTCTCCGGCCTTGCGGGAGAGGTCCATTCCTTCCGTGATCGAGGAGGCGCTGACTTCCATGGCATGGACCGCCTCGCCGGTCTCCTTCTGAACGTTCCGGATGACGTCGGCAATATCGCTGCTTGAACGGGCGGAACGATCCGCGAGGGCCTTGATCTCATCGGCTACAACGGCGAACCCCTTCCCATGTTCTCCCGCCTGGGCGGCGATGATGGCGGCATTCAGGGCCAGGAGGTTCGTCTGGTCGGCGACTTCGTCGATCACTTTGAGAATCTTGCCGATGGCGGCCGACCGTTCCCCCAGCTGCTTGATCACCCGGGAGGTTGCATCAAAGGTTTTTCGTATTTTTTCCATCCCCGCCTGGGTCTTTTCGACGACGGCCATTCCGTCCTTTGCCTTGGCTGCGGCCTCCTTGGATATGGCCAGGGATTCCTGGGCATTGCGTTCCACTTCCAGGATGGTCCGGGCGATTTCTTCTGTTGAGGAGGAGGTCTGCTCGGCGCCTACAGACAGGGAATCGATGTTTGTCGAAATGTCGTTGACCGATTGCAGCATCTGGACGATGGAGGTGGCGCTGTCGTCAATGGCCTGGGAGGTCTCCTTTGTGTTTTCCGCGACTTCATCGATGGAGGCGCTCATTTCCATAATGGAGGAAGAGGCCTCTTCCGTACTCTTGGCCAGGGCCGAGGTGTTCTCGAAAACCTCCCGGTTCATTTTGTCCATATCGTCCATGACCTGGGCGATTTCACTGATGGCGCTGTTTTGTTCATCCGCGCCGGCAGCCACCTTGTTGGTGCTGAGAATCATCTCCCGGGAGGTTTCGGAGACGGCGATCATGGTCTCCTGAATTTTGCGGACAATGTTCTGAATATTTTCGATAAAGGCATTCATCCAGTTTGATAGATCTTGAATTTCCTCATGGGATTTTACATGAATCCGACGGGTCAGGTCTCCCTCTCCTTCGGCGATATCCTTGAGAAGATCAGCCATCGTTCCGAGGGGTTGAAAACTTTTCCGGAGGCTGAGGAAGATCAGTATTGCAGCCAGAAGAAAGCCTGCGATCGAGACCAGAATGGAGCGATTCTGGGTCTGCTCCAGTGCGGAATCCACGTCGGTGTCATCCGTGAGGAGGGTGACAATGCCGATCTTCCGGCCGGAAAAATCTTTCAGGGGAAGAAAGGTCGTATCGAGAGACTGTGTCTTGGTATCATGGGCGAAACGGCTCACTTTGTCCAGCCGCTTGTCCAGATCAACATCCTTGAGAATTTTCAACTGCAGGTTCTCATTGGTGCTGGCCTGGAGCAGCATCCCGTTGGAAAGGCGCGTCCCCTTCGCCTTTCCGGTAAACTCTTTCCGGAGGAGGAGACTGGCTTCGTAGTGAAAACGGTTCTTCAGCTCTTCGAGGAAGGGAAGAAAACTTCCTCCGGCTTCGACGATGCCCAGGAATTTTCCTTTCCGATAGATCGGCTTGAGGAGAAAAAGATAGGCCCGGTTCCCTTCCAGCTCAATGCCGGAAAGTTCCTTTTTTCTCCGGAAGGCCTCCCGGACCATCGGCCGTTCTTCCAGGACGTTGTTCCCGAAAACGGCCGGATCGTGGGCCTGAAAGAAAATGATGCCGGGCGGTATGTAGAAGGTCAGCCGGGAAAAATTCCCCTTGGATTGCATCAACTGAAAGGCGGGCACGGTGCTGATAATCATGTCCTCCCGGTCCCGTTTCTGAAGGTCGGTGATAATCTCCGGCAGCCCGGCTGTAATGAGGTCGAGTTTGTTCTGTAACTGCTGGTACTGCTTGTCCATGATCGTCTGGAATAGGGTTTGATCTTTCTCCATGTCTTTGGCTTGCATGGCCGATCCGAGCTTATTGTTTCCCAACCAACCGGAAAAAGCGATCATGGCGGCCACGATGATCATGGCCGCGAGGGCCAGGAGTGTCACCTTTCCCTTGAGGGTTCGGAAGGGGTTGAGCCTGTGTGCGAGATCGCTCCATCGGTTCATCTTTTCCTACCTGCCTTTCTACCTCGATGGTTTTGAAAGAAGTTCGCCTTCTGAATTTCTGAGATGGCGATTATTCGATTGTTGTGACGATCCGGACCTTTCTGCTTGTGACATCGCTCTTCAACAGGTAGCCGATGGCATTGGGGTCTTTCGCCACCCGGGCCTGCATGAGGGGCGCCGACCGGACCGTTTTGGGCGGGTTCTTGGCCGTATTGGCGATCTTCTTGCCGGCCCACTCCATGGCAACCTTCCGGGCTTCTTTCTCCAGGACCGCTTCGGAAAATTTTTCCCGTGCCGGGTCCTGGGTGCGTAGATCATAGAGGCGGATCTTTTTCCCGTTCGGCCAGTTAAGAATGTCATTTTCGTAATAGTGTTTGACTTCTTCTATGGAGAGCGCTTTCACGGGATTATCTGCGTTCACGATCACGACGACCTCTCCCGCTCCGGCCGGGCTTGTCAAATAGAACAAAAAGGACAAAGCGGCCATGGACATCACGGTCGTCAGTGCCGCTTTCCTGAATATCCTTTTCCTGTACTTTTCCTGCATGGTATCTCCTCCTGCGATGTTGTCCTTGGGGCTGAACCCTCCTCTTCTCATAATTTAATTCCCTCCCAGGTAGACCGCAACGGAGAAGAGGGTCTTCGTATAATGAACATCCGAAGCGCCTTCATCCTTTACGAAATGGTGTTCAATCTTTCCGACCACATTGGGTGTGAAATGGTAATTCAGTGCCACCGTGTTGGTGGTCATCCGGTTATTGTTCTCCCGCTGGTCGGGGTCGTACCAGTCATAACGGTAACCGACGGTCCATTTCCGCCAATCGTAGGTTAGCTGGGAATACCATCCGATGGTCTGTTCCGTGGTGCCGGCAACCAGCCGGGTATATCGTTTTGCATACTCGCCCTGGAATTTCAGATCCTGCCAGGCCAGTCTGGCATCGGCTCCGAGGATCTTCACCTTGTTGTCGTTTTCATCCCGGTTCTCCCGGTCGTAGGAAAACCCGATTTCCGCATCCGACAGGAAGGGGAGCTTGAAGCCGAGGTCGGCCCCCCATGACTTGTCCGTATTGATGTCGCCGTGTCCGGGGTTTTCGCCGGAACCGTTGGAGACATAAAAGAGATAATCGGTGGTCACGCCCCCTTGGTAATGGCTGCCGTAGAACTGAAGGCCGTCATTGGTATGTGGAAAGATAAGTTGAGTGACCAGTGTCGGTTGTTCCTGGGTGAGAACGAAGGGGGGGTAGTGTTCCACATTCCAGATCCCGGCCGGATTGAGAAAACGGCCAAGGCGGAAGTTGACGTAGCGGTTGTGGCTGTATTCCAGCGTGAAGACCTCGACGAAGATCTCTCCGGGATAGGTCTGTTCGGAAGGCTCTATTTTCGGGGCGTCCTCGAACTCAACCTCCGAGAACAGCCGCCACTGCTCCGCCAACTGTTTGCTGAAAAAGAGGGAAAGGTGATGGAGGCGGAATTCACTCCGGGCATTTGCGGCCTGGTTGTCGGTCAGGTTGAACTCTCCGTCGGCATAGCCGCTGATGTCTACAAGATTTCCGATCCGGCTTGTTGTATCTTCGTTCTGTGCTTCTAACAGCTCGACCTTGGTCTTCAGATTATCGATTTCTTGCTTGAGATCCTTGATCTCTCCGTTGGAAACGGCCGAAGCGCGGAGCGGAGAGAGAAAAAGTATTGCAACGATCAGTAACAGGTACCTTCTTTTTGTCATGATCCATCCTCCAATTACGGTCCATGATAAACTTAGCGTTCAGTTTCTTCCCCCCCAGGCAAGCGGGCATCACCCCTTTCTTCTATAAATCTTCCACCGGCGGTTTTCCATCAGATGCTCCTCCATCACATGGTCCGGCTCGGCGGAATCCTGTTCAGGCGGAAACGGTTTCTTCCATTCGGCAGATCTTTTCGATATCCATGAGGATGATCATCCTGTCGTTCACCCGTCCGACGCCGGTGATATATTCTGCCTCCACCCCGTTCAGGATCGGCGGCGGGGGTTCGATGGCGGATGCGGAAATGCGGGCGGCGCTCGTGATGTCGTCTACGAGGAGTCCCACCTGCTCTCCCTGATGATTGACGATGATGATCCGGGTCCGGTGGGTCTCTTCCCGTGCCGGAAGGCCGAGCCTCCTTTTCGCATCGAAGACAGGCAGAATGTTTCCCCGGAGCGAAAGAATTCCCAGGATGTATTCCGGCGCTCGGGGAATCGGGGTCAGCTCGGTGGGAATCGTAATCTCTTTGATCTGCATGATGTCGACGGCGTATTCCTCTTCGGCGAGTTTGAATCCCATCAAGGTGAGAAAAGACTCCTCCCGGCTTTTCTCCTGCAGTTCATCGGCGCTTTCATTAGCCCTTTCTTCCATGCAGGTCTCTTTTTTTTCTTCGCTGTCCATTGTTTCCCCTTATTCTTCTACCGAAATTTGCTCCAGACATTCTTCGGAGACGAGTATGCGATTTTTTCCGGTTCCTTTGGCCTGGTAGAGGGCTTGGTCGGCGGCCATGATCATGGCGTCAATGGTGTCGATCTTCCCTTCGATGAAGCAGGAAAGCCCGCCGCTCAGGCTGACGGGTATGGTCTCTCCCTGAATCGTAAAAGGGGTTTTGGCAATGACCTTTCGGAGTTTCTCGGCCGCCCTTTCCGCATTGGCAATAGGTGTTTGCGTCATGAGAAGGGCAAACTCCTCTCCGCCGTAACGGGCAAAGATATCGGTTTGCCTCAGAACGCCCTGCAGTCGCTCACAGACATCGCGAAGGACCTGATCGCCGGCCTGATGACCATAGGTGTCATTCAAATTCTTGAAGTCATCGAGGTCCATGATGAGAAAAGAAAGAGGTGTTTGATAGCGTTTTACCCGGCGGATCTCCTGGACCATGCTGGTCATCAGATACCGCCGGTTGTAGATTTCCGTCAGCGCATCGGTGTTGGAAAGGTTTGTCAGCTGTTGATTGGCCTTCTTCAATTGATCGTGGAGCAGCTTCAGTTCAAGATGAAGCCGGACCCGGGCCGAGAGCTCTGCATCATCAAAGGGTTTGGTCAGGTAGTCGCTGGCCCCTTTCTCCAGTGCCCGGTTCTTCTTTTTCTGTTCTCCTTCGGCGGTGAGCATGATCATGGGAATGTTTTTCAGTTCCGGATGATTTTTCACAAGTTCCATCAGCTTGAATCCGTCGATCTGGGGCATGATCAGATCGCAGATGACCAGATCGATCGTTCCCTTCAACAGTTCCTTGTACCCTTTGATCCCGTCCTCCGCCTCGATACAGTCGACCGCCGGGTCCTTTTCCTGTTGCAGGACCTTCCGGATCCGGTTCCGGATCATTTCGGAATCGTCCACGATCAGGATCGTGGCTTTCTTTTTCGGTTCCGTCATTCGGCAACCGCCTTCCGGGTGGCTTCCTCAATAAGGGCGCCCACGTCGAGGACCAGTACAGCCTGCTTGTCTCCCAGCTCCGTTGCCCCCGCAATGCCGGGAATCCCCTTCAGGGTCCGGCCGACGGCCTTGATAACGATCTCCTGTTTGTCGAGGAAGTCATCCACGATGATGCCGATCTTTTTTTCCGCCAGCCCGGCCACGACGATGTGTGACTTTTCCATGGAGCGGCTGTTGTCTCCGGGAAGCCGGAATGCCTCCTGGAGCCGGATCAGTGGGAGCGTCCGGCCTCGAAGCTTGATCACTTCCCGCTGCTCAATGGTCTGGATGCTTTGCCGGGGGAGGATCAGGTTTTCCGTGACGGCATTTAACGGGATGGCAAAGATCTGGTCCGTGCATTGGACGATCAGGGCCGGGATGATGGCGAGGGTAATGGGAAGGGTGATGGTAAAGAGGGTCCCTTCGCCGGGTTCGGTGTCGATGTCGATCATACCCCCCAACAGGGTGATGTTCTTTTTCGCGACATCCATACCGACCCCTCGTCCGGAGACCTCGCTCACCTTCTCCGCCGTGGAGAATCCGGGCAGAAAGATCAGGTTCAATGTCTCCTCTTCGGTCATGGATTCGTCTTCCTCCACCAGTCCTTTTTCGATCGCTTTCTCCCGGATCTTTTTCACATCGATTCCTGCACCGTCTTCTTCAACTTCAATAATGACGTGATTCCCCTCCTGATATGCCCTCAGTTCGATGGTTCCTTCCGCTTGTTTTCCAGCGGCTTTTCGAACCTCGGGGGTCTCGATACCGTGATCAATGGCATTCCGGATAATATGCATCAGGGGGTCGGCCAGCTCTTCGATGACCATCTTGTCGAGTTCCGTATCCTCCCCCGAAGTTGCAAAGCGGATCTGTTTTCCCGCGTCATGGGAAAGTTTACGAACGATTCGGTTGAGGCGGTTGAAGATCTGTCCGATGGGAATCATCCGGACTTCGAGGACCCCGTCTTGCAGTTCTGTAAGTTTTCGTTCCAGAACCTCCACGGCTTGGTGAAAGCTGTTTGCCAGACCGGCCTGTGCCTCCGCCTGCCGGAGAGTTTTGATATTTGCTTTGAGGATATCTTTGCTCTGGATCAGTTCTCCGACAACGTTCATCAGGTGGTCCAGCTTGCCGATATCTACGCGGACTGTCCGGGTCAGGCCCTTGATGTCGCTGACGAAGTTCTCGCTTCCCCTCGCAGGGGCCGTTTCCGTCGGGGTGGGAGGTTCGCTGTCTTTCACCGGGGCATAGTTGATCTCCTCGATTTCGGCCGACTCAAAGGCGGAAATTACCGAAACGACCTTCTCCTGCTCTTCCTGGGAGCCGACGATGAGTGTGAACTGAATGCCCGATTCGGGACTGTCGCCGGTACTGGGAAGGGTGGTGATGATCTCTCCGATTTCGGAAAGACCGGCGGTGAGCTTCTGCAGGTCCTGGTCGAAGGTCGCGAGGTCAAAGGAAATCCGGATCTTGTAGAGGTGATCTCCCTGCTCGATATTTGCCAGCAGGCGGTGTTCTTCGTATTCCGTCAGGACCTCGATGACGGCCGGTGAGATATTGCAGGTTTTCAGAAGAGACTCTTCCTGGGCCCCCTCCGTGTCTGCGTGCAGGACCGCTTCGATCCGGGCTAAGGCATCTTCGATCGGGAGATCATCGTTTCCCTCTTCCCCGATTTTCAGGATCAGCCCGTTTAAAGTGTCAAGACTCTCGAAAAGGCAGTCCAGGACGGGGGGTGCGAGTTTCAGTTTCCCCAGACGCAGACTGTCTAACATATTCTCCAGGTTGTGACTCAGTTCGGAGACCTTGGTGAATCCAAGCATGCCGGAGAGCCCTTTCAGGGAATGAGCCCCCCGGAAAATCCCGTTGATGATCTCCGGGTTGATCCGGGCTGAACCGATCCCTTCTTCGAGGTGAACGAGGTTGTTTCCGATCCCTTCGAGGATCTCTTCCCCTTCTGCGAGAAATTCAATGGTCGCTTTTTGCTGGTTTGAATCCATCATGACGGACTTGCTTCCTTTAAGAGTGTCTTGACGGCGGACTGCAGGTCTTCCGCGTCAAAGGGCTTGGTAATATAGGTGTCGGCGCCCAGTGCCATTCCTTTCTTCCGGTCCTCCGCGCTCTTTTCCGTGGTGACGATGATGAGAGGGGTCTTGCTGTACGTTGGATGCTTCTTGACGAAGTTGACCAGTTCCAGTCCATTGATGTCCGGCATGTTTATGTCGGTGATGATGAGATCGAACTGCCGGGCCGGCAGGATTTTGAGCGCTTCAAAGCCGCTGGCCGCCTCCGTGATGTCGCAGTCGCAGAGGTCCTCCAGTGTGGAGGCGATGAGCGCCCGCATTGTGGATGAATCTTCAACGATCAGTATGCACGGGTTCACGGATAGTTGCTCCTTTGTGTCAGGCGGATAGTTAATGCCGTTGCATGTCGTGCAGCTTCCGCTCCAGGTCGGAACGGTCCAGGACCATCCCCGCCTGGATGATGAAGATCTCCAGCGCTTCAATGTCGCCGATCGGTTCCCGCTTCTCCCCGTTGTCCCCGTAAAAGAGGGCCAGGGTTTCCGTTCCGCTGTTGACCGGAATCACCAGAGATTCTTCCGGTTTTATGCCGCCGAGGGTTTCAAGGAGAACGGTATTCCAGCGGGTGGTTCCCGCCAGAGGTTGCACAACCCGGGCCCGGCGACGGATGGCTTCCGTCAGGATCGAGTCTTCGGCGGCGGGGATGACCAAGTTCCGGATCCGGTCATTGGCCTGGTTGTCTTCGCCGGGGAGACCGAACTGGCCGAACCCCCGGATCTCCCCGTCCCGGATAACGAAAAGGGCGGCGCGGCTCAGAAACTCCGAAGCGTAGCGAAGGATCAGCAGCAGGACCTCCGAAAGGCTGCTCGGGCCTTTCAGTTCTTCCACCATTGCTTTTAAACTGACGATCTCCTTCTGTTCCGTCTCGGGTTCCGGAAGTTCCATCTCGTCGCCGACTTCGAGGATCAGTTCCTCCAAAAAGTCCAGGTCCTTCTTTTCTGAAGGGGGTGCTGCTTTTTCTTCAACAAGGGAGGCTGTGACCTTGTTTTCCGCCGTGTCGATCTCGTCCTGGACCGATTCCCAGAGTCCTTCGGGGTGACCGTCCGCGGGGGGTGGTCCTTCCGGTTCGGAAAGGGAAACAGGCGAATCCTCCATGAGAGAGGCAAACCCGATCGGTCCTTTTGTCTCAGAACCGGAAGCTGCCTCGCGATGTTTCTCCTCATCGAGGAGCCTCAGTCCTTCAATAATCAGGTGCTGTGTCGGGATGCCGTCCCGGAGGACAAACTCGGACGGGTAGGGTGGAAGAACCTCTTTCGGAGAAGAAAGGAGCTTGAATTCAAAATGCCCTTCATCCCATTTCAGCAGATCAAAGATCACCCGCTGGATATATTCCATAAGAATCGGCTCAATCGTTTCCCTGGGAATGACCCGCTGTCGGACCAGGATCGTGGCCAACGGTTCCATGGTCTGTTCCTGGATCGAAAGAGCGGCATCCCTTTGCGCTTCAGTGATCAATCCTCTGGAGATGAGAAATACCCCGAGGGGAGACCGGTTGGGCGAGCTTGAGGCCTTGATGATGTTTCCATCAAGGAAGGTGATAGCGGCTTTCTGTTCCGGATGCTCAGCGGAGACGATTTTGAGGATACCGGTCCTCTTGCTCAGCGTGACGATCTGAAAGATATCCGTCAGGGGAAGATCGACTAAGTTCCCGACAAGACTCATGGAAGAGTCCCCACCTTAAGTCGGACATCGAGTGGCTCAGTCAGGATGACCGGGGTACATGAAGCCTCCGGGGGATTCCCGGGGGATGAATTTTGTTTTCAGTTTGTGCCCGTGCGTCCGGACACGCAGGTCGTGAATTTGTTTACAAACGATGCGGATTCCGTTATAATCCGTCAACGCTTTCGCTTATTTTTCAATATGTTTCGTTGTTGCCGAATACCATCGATACGGCAGGGGCGATTGTATCGACGCCGGAACCCTGTAACGGTTTCTGTCTTATATAAACGATGATGAATAAAAAACAGATGGTAATCACTTGTTTTATTAATATTTTATATCATTTTATCGTCTTGAAGTAAAGTCAAAAATTGTGTGATACTTTTTTGGCGGGGGGAGATCAAGGGGCAAAGGCAAGGGGCAGAGGGGCAAAGTCACAGAGGGACAAAGCAACGTAAAAGGCAAAAGCGGAAAGCGGCATCTCGCAGAGGACGCAAAGGGCGCCAAGGAAAAACAAAATCGAGAAAGCAATTTACCATGAAGCAGATGAAGGCCATGAAGAAGACCGATGCCGGGTATAAACCCTGTCGCGTCCCGGTTTAGCCGGGACGGGGAGCGGAAAGCGGAACCTATGAAACACCTTATCCTGGGAACCGCCGGCCATGTGGACCACGGAAAGACCGCCTTGGTGCGCGCCCTGACCGGAGTGGACACAGACCGTCTCGAAGAAGAAAAGAAACGGGGGATCACCATCGTCCTCGGGTTTGCCGAGATGGAACTGCCCGGCGGGATCCAGGTGGGGATTGTCGATGTACCGGGCCATGAGCGGTTCGTCAACCAGATGCTCGCCGGTGTCGGTGGGGTTGATATGATCATGCTTGTTGTGGCCGCCGACGAGGGGGTAATGCCCCAGACGCGGGAGCATTTCGATATCTGCCGCCTGTTGAACGTCCGGAAGGGACTGACGGTGATCACCAAGACCGACCTTGTGGATACGGAATGGCTCGCACTCGTACAGCAGGATGTGGAAGGCCTCATTGAGGGGACCTTTCTGGAGGGAAGGCCGGTCTGCCCGGTTTCCGCGAAGACCGGGGACGGGATGGGTGCGCTGAAAAAATCGCTGGCCGAAATTGCCGGGGAGGTGGAGGACCGGGATTCCCGCGGGATCCTGCGTCTCCCCGTGGACCGTGTCTTTACCATGAAGGGATTCGGAACGGTGATCACGGGGACCCTGCTCTCCGGCAATGTGAAAAACGGAGAGGCCGTGGAGATTCTGCCGGGCGGGCTCCAGGCCCGGGTTCGGGGGATGCAGGTTCATTCCAAATCGGTGGAGGAGGCGCTGGCCGGGCAGCGGACGGCCCTGAACCTGCAGGGGGTGGAGAAAGAGTCGATCCGCCGGGGGGATACGGTCACCGTCCCCGGTCTGCTGACCCCGACCTATATGGTCGATGCCGTGGTAACGCTTCTGCCCGATGTGGAGAAACCGCTGAAAAACCGTTCCCTCATCCGGTTTTATATCGGGGCGAGCCGAGGGGTCGGCAACATCGTCCATCTTGACCGGGAACAGCTCATGCCGGAGGAGCAGGGCTATGCGCAGATTCGTCTGCGGGAACCGGTGGTCGCCATGGGGGGGGACCGCTTTATTCTCCGCTCCGTCTCGGAGAACCGGACCATCGGGGGAGGGGAGATCCTCGACCCGCAGCCCCGGAAGCACAAGACCTCCGATCCGTCCGTGGTTCCCTCCCTGGAAGTCCTGAAAGAGGGAAGTCCCGAGGAGAAGGCCGTTGTTTTTCTCCGCCATGCCGGATTCTCCGGAATGGACCTGGCCGGTTTTCGTTGCCGTCTCCCCTTGGCGAAGGGGACGGCAAAAAAGATCCTCCAGCGGCTCCGGGAGCGTGGCGAGGCGGTGACTCTCTTGGCTGATACCCTGCATCTGCTCCATATGGATCATCTTAAAAAGATTGAAAAGAAGACCTTGTCTGTCCTGACCGGCTATCATCGGAGCAAACCCCTGGAGCCGGGGATTCCGAAAGCGGAGCTGGCTTCCCGGCTCTCAACGATGATCGGGGAAAAGGTTTTTCCGTCGATCTTGAACCATCTTTCCCGCGGGGGGAAGGTGATTGTAGAGGAAAACCGGGTCCGTCTCCCGGAACACAAAGTTTGCTTGACCTCCGAAGAAGAGGAGGCGGCCCGTAAGATCGAGGCTCTTTATAAAGAGGCCGGGCTTGCTCCTCCCTACTCAAGAAAGCTTTCCGGAGAACTCGGATTAGAGGAAAGTCTGGTTGCCGAAATCCTGCGGCATCTCGTAGAACGGAAAAGTCTGACCCATATCCAGGGAGATCTCTTTATGGACACAAAGGCACTTGAAGCGGGGAGGGAAAAGGTGCGGGCCGTTCTCGAAGGAGAGGGAGAAATCAGCGTTGCAGGGATGCGGGAACTTTTGGGACTAACAAGGAAATACCTGATCCCCCTGTTGGAATACTTCGACGGGATCGGGTTTACGGCGAGAAAAGGGGATGTGCGGGTTCTGCGATAAAGAATCGAGGGGCAAAGGCAAGGGGCAGAGGGGCAAAGGCACAAAGGCACAAAGGCACAAAGTTAAAAGCAAAGGCAATCACAAAAAGCCTTCACCATGAAGGGCATGAAGGAATTGAAGAGATCAAAACCAAAGGCAAAAGCAAAACTTATGGAAAGAGCAAAGTCAAAGGCAAAAAGCGAAGAACCACGGGGAACACGGGGAGTCACGGGGAAGGCAATGAATACAGCCGATAAAACGCAAAAACGGCTGGTAGACTGTGATGACCGGTTAATAGATGTTGTTCTTGATGCTGCAACGTCGGTCCATTGTGAATTAGGACCCGGTTTGCTTGAATCCGTTTATGAAAAGGCCTTGATGGTGGAATTGGATGAGCGGGGAATTCCGGCGGAATGTCAGACTCTGATTCCGGTCCGTTATCATGGTCAGGACCTTGGGATGGGGTTCAGAGCTGACATCCTTGTCGATCGCTCTTTGTTACTGGAATTGAAGTCAGTCAAAGAAATCATCCCGATTCATATATCCCAAGTGATTACCTACCTGAAACTGTTGGGGCTGAAAAGAGGGTATCTGTTGAACTTTAATAAGCGGCTGATGAAAAATGGGATGAAGAGAATCTCTATCTGAGGTTTCCCCGTGACTCCCCGAGTACCCCGTGGTTCAAGCTTTTCGGGGGTTGCTTTTGGGGGTTTTGAAAAAAATCCCCCGTGGTTAAAAGGTGTCATGTCCTCTGATCTTTACACACAGGCGGAATCGCTTTACCGTTGCGGCGAATACAGGCGTGCGAAGCTCCTCCTGAAAAAGGAGGTCCCCCGGTCCGATTGTGATCCCCGTCTTGTTTCCCTCTACGGACTCATTCTTGCCCGCTTCGATGCAAGCTTCTACGGTTTTTCCCGCGGGCTCAAATGGTGCGGAGCTGCGCTCAAACGAAATCCCGATGACCCCATACTTCGTCTCCACCTTGGACTCGTCTATCTCTTCCACGGACTTCGTGCCCGGGCCGTCGTTCATCTCGATGCAGCGCTCGCCATGGCCCCCGACGACCCGGCGGTCCGGGAGGCCCGGGGCCTCATGGGGTTTCGCCGCCGGCCCGTGATTCCCTTCCTTTCGCGGAAAAACCCCCTTAACATTCTTCTCGGTAAAACAGCCGTTTGGCTGAAAAAGACGTTTTCCCGCGAATTTTCTTCTTGACGGATCGAATATTCGGGTTTTATGATTGTTGAATATGATTGCTTTTTATTGGGTTTGTATGTGTGTTTTTTCCAGTTTTTTGGAAAGAACATTTTGACTTTTTATTCTTGACATATCTAAAAAGCACTGATATATTTCTCAACCAATTAATCATATATTTCATGTAACTATCAGTTTTAACAAACATTAACCGCTTTTTCGCGGGGTGTCGGGATCGTATCGGGTACCTTGCTGATCGATCCGGAAGGGGGTGATCACGGAAAACAAAACGTAAAGAATTGTTTGGAAAGGACAAGCTTTGTGTTTTAAGAGGACAGACAATAAAAAATTCAAGGAGGACAGACATGAAACGTTTATTTCAAGGGGCGGTGCTCGCCCTGTTTGTGTTTTCAGTAACGCTGGTCATGGTTTCCGGTGATGCCGAGGCCATCCCGACCTTCGCCCGGAAGTACAATGTCGAATGCAGCATGTGCCACACCATCGTCCCGAAACTGAACCGGACCGGCTATGAATTCCGTCTCGCCGGTTATCGGATGCCGGACCAGATCGGCGAAGATGCCTCCAGCAATTTCAAGCTCGGAAACTTCTTCTCCGCCCGTATCCAGGCCGGCTACAAGTACACCAACCACAATGATCATGCAAAAAATAGTGATTGGAACAACAGTGATCTCTATTTCAAGGAGTTCACGATGTATCCTCTCTCCGGTTCCTGGGGAAAGAACTTCGGCTCCCTGGCCGAGATCAGCATGGCTCCGGGCGACTCTCCAGAACTAGAAAATGCCTATGTCCGCTATGTCAACGGGAACAAGGACGCCTGGTGGCAGGCTCGTGCAGGATTGATGCACGCATGGGAAGGCTTCGGCGCCTCCGACCGGCCCCTGGGCCTCAGCCGACCCATGTTCCAGACAAACTCCGGGGCAGGTGCTTTTACTCCCTGGACGGACGAAATGGCGGCCGAGGTCGGCTACAACATGGCCACGACCGGGACCTCTGTTGCTCTCCGGATGAGCAACGGGATTACCCAGGATGGCGGCCCGGCGCAGAGTATACAGACGGCCGGCGGCGACACATTTAAGAAAGATAGTTCGATAACCGGACACAACGACAAGAGCTATTCCCTCGTCGTGAACCAGTTCATCAACGACGACTCCGCTATGACCCTCTATTACTACAGGGGGAATGTTCCGTATACCGCTACGAACAAGGACACCTTTACCCGCTTTGCCGCCTATGCCAACTTCTGGGCGCTGCCCGACCAGTTGAACCTCCTCGCCGGTTACGGCTGGGGCAAGGACGATCTGGCCGACAGCAGTGCTGTCGACTTGGGCAAAAGCAAGGGGTACTTCGTTGAGACGGACTACCATGTTTCCCCGACCTTTGCGCTGGCGGCCCGTTTTGATAAATGGGATCCATCCAACAAGAACAGTGACGACAAGGTCAGCGCCATTACCCTTTCCGGGAATGTCTTCACCATGGAAGGGCTTCAGCTCATCAGCGAGTATCAGCATAAGAAGAGTGATGTGACAGGTGGTGGAAACGACAAGGACGACTCGATTAATTTGAGGATGATCTACATCTGGTAGTCCTGATTTCATCGAGTTGCCGAGGTTGTTACCTCATGCCGGGGGTCCCCATCGGGCCCCCGGTTTTTTACCCCACCCCAAAGGGGTCAAGTCTGCTCTTGGCTCATCTCGTCTTTCCGGTTCTCGGTACAACGTTACAACTTCTTGACTCGATTGACTTTTTCGGTTAGTTTTCCTTCGACGTTGAGGTGACCTGCCGGGAGGTATGGCCCTGCCGGATGATTGTCGGAAGGTTTCTGTGGTCATCAATAATGGCCGGGAACGCCGATACAGCCTGTATGCTTCCCTGCATGGGGTTTAAGATGGGACGAAAAAAAGGGGCTTCAAAGATCGGCAAACTCCGGATCGGCGACAGTTGGAATGCCATTACGATCATCGCCCTGTCCCAGAGCAATCCCTTAAAGGCGATTGCCGAGTTTGTGGAGAACAGTATTGATGCGCATGCCCGGCATGTGACGATTACCCGGGGCCGCGAAAAGGGGGTTGCCTACCTCCGGATTGTTGATGACGGCGACGGCATTCCCAGGGACGCCGAGGGGGTGCCCAACTTTAAAGATGTGGCTACTCACATCTGTGATTCAATTAAACGGCAGTTGAAGAAGGAGGGGGCATCGAACCTTCAGGGGGAGTTCGGGATCGGTCTTCTCAGTTTCTGGACCGTCGGGGAGGAGCTGCGGTTGATCTCCGCTTCGGAGGAGGGGAAGTCCTATGAAATGGTGATGCGGAAGGGATCTCCCGGGTACAGGATCGGGCGGAGGTGTTTGCTGATTGCATCGGGCGGGACGGAACTGACGATTTCTCCCCTGCTGCCGGGGGGTCGCCATTTCAACGGGGAGAAAATTCAGCGTTATCTTGCCTCGGAACTGCGGGACCGGATTCGCCGCTCCGGCGTACGGGTCCGAGTGATCGACCGGACGGCCCGGAAGGAGATGATCGTGGAGCCCAGGGAGTTTTCCGGGCGGCTTCTTCATCAGCTTCCGGAGACCTTTTCTTCTTCCGGCGAGATCTACCACGAGATTTATATCAGTGAGTCGAGTAACGAAAATCGGGTGGGGCTCTACCGTGCCGGAACGCGGGTGTTTCCCTCGCTGACTGATCTGGAACCGTTCAACCGGGAGCCGTGGAACTCCGGCTGGCTGGAGGGGATGGTTGATGTTCCTTTTCTGAACCTGACGCCGGGTACGCGGAGCGGCATTATCCAGGATGAACGGTTCGCCGATTTCTGCGATGCGATGAAACCGTTGGAGGAAAAAGTTTCGGAGATCGTGGCGGAACAGCGACGGGCTGAGGAGGAACGGGCAAGCCGAAAGATCCTGAAGACGGTGCAGAATGCCCTGCGGGAGGCGATCCTTTCTCTTCCCCGGGAGGAATATGAAGGATCTCGCGAGGGGTCAAGTCTGCTCTTGGCTCTCCTCTACCTTCTTTTCTATCCGTTTCACCTGGTTACGCAGGGAAGGGGTCTGTCCCAGTCGTCTCTTGACTCTTTCGATGCTGCTACTGACGGAGCTGTAATTTTCAATATCAAAGATTCTGCCGATTTCCACCAAAGTTGCCCGGCAATGACGGCGTACGAGGTAAATGGCAATATTCCTGGGCAGGTTTTCTCTCCCCCTCCGTGAATGGAGGAGCTGTTGCCGGTTGATCATGAAATGGCGGATCACCTCTTTGATGATTGCCTCGGGTGACGGCGCCAGAACACGTGATTCCGGAATCTCGTTTTGGAACCGGAGTTTTTGAAACTGTTCTTTGATCCGATTCTTAAAGGAGTCACTGCCCAATATGGATGGCAGATTTTTTAATGAATAGAAATGTTCGACCGTATCGGGGATTCTTCCGGTCACGAATTCAAGGTAAGCGGACCGGCTGTCCTTTTGTCCGGAAAACATGGAGATCAGCCCATCCTTATATAGCCACTTCCATTTTCCGGCGCTGGAAAGGTAGCCTTTGTGGCTGCTCCATGCAAAGTCTTCCATCTCCTTTGCCAGCCCGGCATCTATGGGATTCCTGTGGATATAACGCAGGACGTCGAGGAGGTATGAGTCGGCATCAATCAGTACGGCTTTGTATCTCCCGCGGAAGAGAGAGCCGTCCGTTTCGTACGTCCGGTTGAATCTCTGTGTGTAGAGACCGTTGAGATGCCGCATGCAACGGGCGAGGTTGCCGTCCGGTGTTTGCACCAGAAGATGGTAATGGTTGGGCATCAGACAATATGCGGATACTTTGAGGTTCCACATTTTGGATGTGTCCCGGAGGATTTCCAGAAATCCAAGATAGTCTGAATCGGACAGGAAGACCTTCTCCCTTCTTCTGCCCCGATTCATGACGTGATACCATGCTCCGGGATATTCTACGCGCAAAGGTCTGGACATGATGACAATGTAGCATATTCGACGAGAAAGGTCAACGGCAGACTTGACCCCTTACCTTCGGATGGACGTCTCACCTCTTTGAGCGAACCCGGATCTTTCCCGAAGGATCGTCAATAATGGTTCCGATCCGGTGGGAGGCGAGGGCTCCCACCTTCTGTAATTCTTTGA